>NZ_JBHYHC010000012.1:0-54402 GCF_042738955.1 Umezawaea sp. NPDC059074 | reverse complement strand
AGGTGGTGCTGGGCGGGGTCTCCCCGAACGCGGCGATCCTGCGTGAGGAGCTCTTCGCGCCGGTCGTGCCGATCATCGCCTTCCGCGACGACGCCGAGGCGGTCCGCCTGGCCAACGACACGGACATGGGCCTGGCGTCCTACGTCTACAGCACCGACCTCGCCCGCGCGCTGCGCATCGGGGAGGCACTGGAAACGGGCATGGTCGGCGTCAACACCGGCGTGCTGTCGGACCCCGCTGCCCCGTTCGGCGGCGTGAAGCAGAGCGGCATCGGCCGCGAGGGAGGCCACCACGGCATGGCCGAGTTCCTGGAGACGCAGTACCTGGCCGTCGACTGGTGACCAGCGTCCACAATGGACGGTGGCGCGTAACGCTCGACCGGGCGGGCCCTACTTACGGGTGTGGGACTGAGATGGCCGCTGGTCGGGCGGTCCGAGGAGCTGAGGTTCGCGGCGGCGGCGATGCGGCACCAGGAAGGTGCGGGCGGGCTGGTGCTCGCGGGCACCGCCGGGGTGGGCAAGACGCGGCTCGCGCGGGAAGTGGTGGCGCGCGCCGAGCGGAACGGGGTGGTCGTGCGGTGGGCGGTCGCCACCGCCTCGTCCCAGGGGCTGCCGCTCGGCGCGTTCGCGGGCTTGCTCACGGACCTCGGCCAGGACCAGGCCCAAGTGCTCCCGCGGGCCGCCGAGGCGCTGGTGGCCGGTGCGGGCAAGGAACGCGTGGTCGTGGCGGTGGACGACGCCCACCTGCTCGACGACTTGTCCGCGGCGCTCGTCCACCTGCTGGTCGTCCGCCGCAGCGCGATGGTCCTGACCACCGTGCGGGCGGGTGCGCGGGCGCCGGACGCGATCTCCTCGCTGTGGAAGGACCGCAGGCTCGACCGGCTGGACGTGCGGCCGCTGACCGAGGCGGAGACCGCCGCCCTGCTGGAGGCGGTGCTGGGCGGGCAGGTCGACAGCGGCGCTGCGGGGAAGTTGTGGACCATGTCCCAGGGCAACGTGCTGTTCCTGCGGCAACTGGTCGACGGCGCGGTCGACGGCGGCACGTTCCGCGTCGACCGCGGGGTCTGGCGGCTGACCGAACCGCCGCCGGTGACGCCGGGGCTGGCGGAACTCCTGGCGGCGCGCATGGGCTCGTTGTCCGAGCCGGTGCGGGACGTCGTGGACACCGTCGCGCTGGGCGAACCGCTCGGCGTGCGCCTGCTGGGCGAGCTGACCGATCCCGCCGCCGTGGAACTCGCCGAGGACACCGGACTCATCCAGGTGGAGGCCGACGGGCGACGCCTGCGAGCCCGACTGGCGCACCCGCTCTACGGCGAGGCGCGGCGGGGTGGGATGGGGCGGCTGCGCGCCCAGCGGTTGCGCGGCCGGATAGCGACCGCCCTGTCGGCCACCGGCGCGCGACGGGCCGAGGACACCCTCCGGCTCGCGGCGCTCGTGCTCGACTCGGACCTCGACCCCGATCCGGACCTGCTGGTCGACGCGGCCGAGCAGTCCTCATACCTGGGCGACCTCGCGCTCGCGCGGCGGCTCGGCGTGGCCGCGGTCCGGGCGGGCGGCGGTTTCCGGGCGCAGGCCATGGTCGCCAACACGACGGTCTACGTGGGGCGGCCCGAGGAGGCGGAAGCCGAGTTGGCGACCCTCGCCCGGCTCGCCACGACCGACGAGGAGGTGAGCCGGGCGACGGTGACCCGTGCGACGTTCACGACGTGGATCCTGGCCCGGCCCGCGGCCGCGGAGGCCATGGTCGCCGAGGCGGAGGCGCGGCACACCACCGTCGACCGCCTGCCGTTCACCGCGCTGCGGGCGATGATCGACGGCGAGGCGGGGCGGCCCGCCAAGGCCGAGGCGGGCGCGCACGAGGTCTTCGCGGCCGACTCGCTCACGGCGGAGTCGATCCTCATGGCGTGCTGCGGGATGGTCGCCGCACTGGCGACGAGCGGCCGCGCCGACCGGATGGGCCCGTACCTGGCCCGCGGCTTCGAGGCGGCCGACCACTCCACGGAACGGTCGAGCTTCCGACTGCCCCTCGTCGCGCTGCAAGTCCACGGTTTGCGGTTGGCGGGCTACCTCGACGAGGCCGCGACGATCGCCGCCGACACGTGGTCCCAGCTCAAGGACGTTCCGCTCGGCGCGCAGATCGCCTGCTACCTGGTGGGCGACGGCGAACTGGCCTGCGGGCGAGTGGCGGGCGCGGTGCGGTGGCTCCGCGAGGGCCGGGCGGGCGTCGAACCGTTCGGCGACGCCGGGGGATGGCGGTACGCCACGCTCGTCGCCCTCACCCGTGCCCTGGCCGTCTCGGGCGACCTCGGCGCGGCCCGGCGGGCGTTGACCGAGCTGGAGCACCACCACCATCCCGGAGTGGGGATGCTGGACCCGGAGATGGTCCTGGCGCGGGCGTGGGTGGCCGCCGCCGAGGGCGCGACCAGTCGAGCGGTCGTCCTCGCCCACGACGCCGCCGCCCTGGCGGCCGACCGGGGGGAACTCGCGCACGAGGTGCACGCCCTGCACACCGCGGTGTGCTTCGGGGACGGGTCCCCGGCCGCTCGCCTCGCCGAACTCGCGTCCTGTGTGGACGGACCGCGCGCACCGGCCGCCGCCGCCCACGCCAGGGCGTTGGCCGACGGCGACGCCGACGCCCTGCTCGCGGCCTCGACCGCGGTGGAACGGATGGGCGACCTCCTCGCCGCGGCCGACGCGGCCGCCCAGGCGGCCGAGGTCCACGGTCGCGGCGGCCACCGGAGCGCCGCGCACGCGGCGGCCGAACGGGCCCGCCGACTGGGCGACGGCGCGCGCACCCCGGCGCTCGTCGCGGCGGCGTCACCGCTGCCCCTCACCGAACGGGAGCGCGAGATCGTCGCCATGGCCGCCCGCGGCCTGTCCAACCGCCGGATCGCCGACCTGCTGGTGGTCTCGGTGCGCACCGTCGAGGGCCACCTCTACCGCGCCTCGGCGAAGCTCGGCGCGACCACCAGGTCCGAGTACGCGGACCTCCTCGGCGTCGACCCGGCCGAAGACGAGTAGCCGACTACTCGCGGAGCCCCGGCACCCGCGGGTGAGGCTGACCCCGCAACGGTGTGCAAGGGGAAGGGCACAGCAGATGAAGAACGTGATCAGACGACTGGTCCGGGCGGTGGCCGCGAGCGCGGTGGCGGTCCTCGTCCTCGCGGGCACGGCGTCCACGGCGGGCGCGACCAACGCGACGACGGACCTGATGTGGTTCAACCGCGGCACGGGTGAGGTGTCGAGCTGGCAGCTCAACGGCTACGGCAACGTCCTGGGGGCGCAGCCGCTGACGTGGACCTGCTCGTACGCGTCGGGGTGCTCCACCGCGTGGAAGCCCATCGGGACCGGCGACCTGAACAACGACGGCGACCAGGACGTCACCTGGTTCAACCGCACCTCCGGCGAGGTGTCCACCTGGCTGACCAACGGGTCCGGCACGGTCCTGGGCACCCAGCCCGTCGACTGGCACTGCGACCAGGCCTCCGGCTGCTCCACCCAGTGGAAGCCGATCGCGCTGGGCGATGTCAACGGCGACCACAACCAGGACGTCGTGTGGTGGAACTCCGGCACGGGGGTGGTCTCGGCCTGGCTGCTCAACGGCTACGGAAACGTCCTGGCCAAGCAGGACCTCGACTGGCGCTGCGACTACTCCTCGACCTGCGCGACGTACTGGCGGCCGGTCGGGGTGGGCGACGTGAACGGCGACGGGCACGTCGACCTGGTGTGGTTCAACTACTTCACCGGCGTGGTGTCGAGCTGGCTGCTCAACGGGTACGGGAACGTCTTGGCCAAGCAGGACGTCGACTGGCACTGCGACTACCCGTCCGGCTGCTCGTCCCGCTGGCGCCCGATCGGCGTGGGTGACCTCAACGGCGACGGCAGGCAGGACGTCACCTGGTACGACGACACGTCCGGCGTGGTGTCGAGCTGGCTGCTCAACGGCTACGGCAACGTCCTCGCCAAGCAGGACGTCGACTGGCACTGCGACTACACCTCGGGCTGCTCCTCGACCTGGGGCATCGTGGACCTCGTGAGGTAGCGCGTCCGTGGGGGGGGGGGGGGCGCACGGGGTACCGCCCCCCCCCGGGGGGAGCGGGGATGGGGCGGGGGGGCCCACGCAGGGGTGGGCCGCCTCCCCTTCCCACACCCCCGGGGGCTGCTCCACGCCGGGGGGATTGTGGCCGTGGTGTTTTTGGGCGGGGGGTGGGGGGGGGGCCCCCCCCCCGCCCCCCCCCCACCACGTGCTAGAGCGGGAAGCGGCCGGTGCGCCACTGCCAGTGGTGGCCCGCTTGCAGGTGGGTGACGATCGCGCGTTGGAGTGCGGTGCCGTGGGGTAGTTGGTCGAGTGGTGTGGTGAGGGTGCGGAAGGCGAAGCGGAGCACCTCGACGTCGGCGTCCAGCCCTTCCAGCTGCTCGTGGGGTTCCAGTTCGAACCGCTGCTGGAAGCGGATGATGTTGGAGTCCTCGGGCAGGTAGTCCAGCAGTTGCGGGTCGAGGAGCCAGGAGCCGCAGGAGAACGCCGTGTAGTGCTCGTCGGGGAAGTGGCGCGGGAAGAACGCTCGGGCCTCGTCGAGGGACGCGTCGATCGACTTCGGGGTCAGCGGGCCCGCCTCGGGGATGTGCAGGCCGATGGCCGTGCCGCCGCGCTGGTGTTGCAGGCGGCCCAGTTCGTAGACGCCGCCGCGGGCGTGCAGCGTCAGCCAGCTCTGCATGACCGGCCAGCCCTCGCCGCGCATCCGCCGGTCGACCGCGAGGTTGCGGCCCAGGTCGGCCAGCGTCGTCCACGACACCGCGTCGGAGATGCCGTGGTCGCGGTGGTACGCCGTGACGACGTCGACCAGGGCCAGGTACGCGTACACGTAGAGGTGCCGCCAGGCGAGGCCCCGGTCGCGGGGCAGCTCCGGGCCGGGCGGCAGCCAGTCGTGGCCGCCGAGGTCGGCGCGGACCAGGGCGGTCGAGCGGTCGAGCAGCCAGCGCAGCTCCGGGGTCCACAGCGGGGAGTCGGGGTCGGGCCAGCCCGCCATGATCTCGGCCGCGTCGTCCGGTGGCACCGCGAGCCGGTCGAGGATCGCGGGCGCGTCGGCCTTCGCGGGCAGCGGAGCCGACGGTCGGTCACCGGCGAGCCGGTGCACGCGCTCGACCTCCGCGACGGGCACTCCGAGACGGGCGGCGATGTCGTCCAGGTCCACGCGGACGACCTTACCGGCCGGGGGACTGCCCGAGCCCAAGTTCGGTGTCTTTGCAGTTCAGAGCCTCTTTGAGCGACTTACGGGACCGCCGGTCCCTTGACACGGTACCGCTGGTCCCTTACTTTGGACCCGGTAAGGGACCAGCGGTACGCAAGATGGGCGTGCCGGTCGATCGTGGAGGAAGTCCATGTCCAAGGTGTGGTTCGTGACCGGAAGCTCTCGCGGTCTGGGGCGCGCGATCGTGGAAGCGGCGTTGGTGGCGGGGGATCGGGTGGTGGCCACGGCGCGGAAGCCCGAGCAGCTCGACGACCTCCGCGCGCGCCACGGGGATCGGCTGCTGCCCGTGGCGTTGGACGTCACCAACGACGACGACGTGCGGAAGGCCGTCCAGCACGGGCTGGAGGTGTTCGGTCGGCTCGACGTGGTCGTCAACAACGCGGGGTACGGCGACCTCGGCTCGGTCGAGGACGTGGCGCTGGAGGACTTCCGGGCGCAGATCGACACCAACTTCTACGGCGTCGTCCACGTCACCAAGGCCGTGCTGCCGACCCTGCGCGAGCAGGGGTCCGGGCACGTCTTCCAGGTGTCGTCGCTGGGCGGCCGGATCGGCACGCCGGGGCTGGCCGCGTACCAGAGCGCGAAGTGGGCTGTCGGCGGCTTCTCCACCGTTCTCGCCCAGGAGGTCGCGCCGTTCGGCGTCAAGGTCACGGTCCTGGAACCGGGCGGGATGCGCACCGACTGGGCGGGCTCGTCGATGACGATCCCGCCGGTCAGCGAGCCCTACCGGCAGACCGTCGGCGTCTTCGCCGAGATGCTCCGCGGCGGCGACCCGGAGGCCGCGGCGGCCCAGTCCGCGGACCCGGCTCGGGTCGCCTCGATCATCGCCGATCTCGCGGGCCGCGAGGACGCGCCGGTGCGCGTCCTGCTCGGCAGGGACGCGGTGCGGTACTGGGACGCCGCCGGTGCGGCGCTGGCCGAGTCCGACGCCAAGTGGCGCGCGCTCTCCGAGTCCGCTTGGGACTGACCGCCCACCGCACCGTCCATCCCCGACGCGAACCGGGTCCGGAGACTCCAAGCGGCGGAGCCGTGGCCGCGTCGCGCCGCGGGTTCGGGGAACCGGAACTCCCTTAGGGTGTCGGACATGGCCACGTTCCAGCGCGCTCGCACCGAGGAGGCCCAGGAGATCCGCCGGGAGGCGATCCTGGACACCGCCGCGCGGATGCTCGACGAGATGCCGACGAGCAGGATCACCCTCAACGAGCTGAGCCGCCGCAGCCACCTGGCCAAGTCCGCGATCCTCAAGTACTTCGAGTCCCGCGAGGCGATCCTGCTCGAACTGCTCGACCGGGCCTGGAAGCAGTGGACCGCCGACCTCGGCGAGCACCTCGCGAGCGAGCCGAGCCTCGCCCGATCGGCTCGTGACCGCGGCGCCGAGTTCGCGTCCGTCCTCGGCGCCGCCTTCGCCGCGAACACCACGCTGTGCGATCTGCTCAGTGCGCAAGCGGGCGTCCTGGAGCACAACGTCTCCGCGGACGTCGCGAGTCGCTACAAGAACGCCGCCCTGGCCAACGTCGCCGCCCTGGTCGACCTGACCCGCACGCGCCTGCCCGAACTCGGTTCTGGCGCGGACCGGTTGTGCGGCCAGGTCGTCATGGCCACCGGCGCCGTCTGGACCCACTCCAGGCCCTCCGCGGGCATGCTCGCCGCCTACGAGGCGGACCCCGAGCTGGCCAGGTACCGGATGGACTTCCGGCCCGCGCTGGAGAGCATGATCGCCACCCTGGTCGCGGGCGCGCTCGCGCTGGCGGACGGCCACCGACCGCCACGGTGATCGACCTCGTTCGCGCTCCTGGTGTCGATGACTTCAGTGTTGACCGAAGTCAATGCTCACCGTCGGCCCGCGTCACCGCGTCGACTCGGCGTGCCGCTCGGATCCGGAGTGGAGAACGGGGAACGTCACGCCGGTGAGGGCCTCGGAGGCGGCCCACAACCGTTGCTGGACGGCCACTTCGTACGACATCGGGCTCGAGGTGACAAGTCGGGGGTAGCCCCTGATCTCGCTGAATCCGCCGGGACCGAAGTACTGGGCTCCGAGGGTGGCGGGGTCGGTGGCGGCGCGCAGGGTCGGCAGCGCGCCCATCGCGGGCGACTGGGTGAGGAGCGGCGCCAGCCAGGTGAGGGGGAGGCGGAGGGCCGCGGGGGTGTTGCGGGCGAGTTCGGTGCTGGACACGCCGGGGTGCGCGGCCACGGCGATGGTGGTGCCGTGCGTGGCGAGTCGGCGTTGCAGCTCGTAGGTGAACATCAGGTTGGCGAGCTTGGACTGGCCGTAGGCGCCGACCCGGCTGTACGACCGCTCCCACTGGAGGTCGTCGAAGTGGATCGCGGCGCGGATGCGGTGGCCCGCGCTGCTGACCGTGACCACGCGCGAGCCGGGCACCGGCAGCATCCGGTCCAGCAGCAGCCCGGTGAGGGCGAAGTGGCCGAGGTGGTTGGTGCCGAACTGGGTCTCGAAGCCGTCGTGGGTGGTCTGCTTCGGCGTGTACATCACGCCCGCGTTGTTGATCAGCAGGTCGATCCGGTCGAACCGGGACCGCAGGTCCGCCGCCGCGGTCCGGACGGAGTCGAGCGAGGTCAGGTCCAGCGCCTGCACGGTCACGTCGCCGGTCATGCCGCCCGCGGCCTGCCGACCCTTCTCGACGTCGCGCACGGCCAGCACCACGGACGCCCCGCGCTCGGCGAGCGCCTTGGCGGTCTCGTAGCCCAGTCCGGTGTTGGCCCCGGTCACCACCGCCACCCGCCCGTGCTGGTCCGGGATGTTCGCCGTCGTCCACTGCTCGCTCATGCCAGGCTCCTCGATTAACGTACCGGGGGTACTTTGTGTCACCGACGATAAAGTACCCGAGGTACGTTGTCAACGTACCGGCGGTACTCAAGTTAGGCTGTCGCTCGTGACGTTCCAACGGGCGCGAACCGACGAACAGCGGGAGATCCGCCGACGGGCGATCCTCGACGTGGCGTCGGCGATGCTCGACGAGATGCCCGTGGCCGCGGTGACCCTGAACGAGCTGAGCCGCCGGGTGGGTCTGGCGAAGCCGAACGTGCTGCGCTACTTCGAGTCCCGCGAGGCGGTGCTGCTGGAGCTGCTGGACCACTTCCTGGAGGTGTGGCTGGCGGAGTTGGCGGACGAGCTGGCCGCGGGTGTCGACGAGGACCTGCCCATGGTCGACCGGGCGAAGGCGGTGGCCGACGTCCTCGGCCGCTCGCTCTCCGCTCGAACGGTGCTGTGCGACCTGTTCGGCGCGCAGGGCAGCGTGCTGGAGCGCAACGTCTCGGTCGAGGTCGTCACGCGCTTCAAGCGCGCCTCGCTCGGCCGCCTGGCCGCCATGACCGCCCTGCTCCGGAAGTACCTGCCGGAACTGGGCGAGAGCGCGACGCTGTTCAGCTTGCAGACCATGGTCATGGCGGGTGCGTTGTCGGCGTACACCACGCCCCCGCCCAGCCTCCAGGCGGCCTACGAGGCGGAACCCGAACTGGCCCGTTTGCACCTGGAGCTGAAGGACGCGTTCCAGCTGACCTTGACCGGGGCTCTCCTGGGCGTGCTGCCCCGCTCCTGACGGTCAGGATCACGTCGCGCGGCGATAGGCGTCACGCCAGTGCGGCAGCGGCTTCAGGCCGCGGGCCGTCCACGACGAGTCCGACAGCACGACGGTCCGGGGGCGGTCCGCCGCGGTGTGGACGTCCGTCGTCAGGCAAGGGCGTAGCTGGGCGGTGTCGAGGCCCGCCGTGGTGGCGATGAGGCGGGCGAAGTCGTACTTCGTGGCCGTGCCCGTCGATGTCGCGTGGGTCAGGAGCGGCGGGTCGGGGTGGGCGATCAACGCGACCAACGCGTCCACCAGGTCGTCGACGGAGGTGGGGGACGAGACTTGGTCGGTGACGACCGAGACGGGGTTGCCCTGCGAGCACCTTCGCAGGAGCGCGGCGGGGAAGGCGGTCGTCGGGCCCGCGTGCAGCCACATGGTGCGGACGACGAGGGCGTCGGGCAACTCGTCGCGCACGGCCCGTTCACCCTCCAGTTTGGACTCGCCGTAGACGTTGATCGGCCTGGGCGATGACGAGGTCTCGTACGGCGTGGGGGAGGTGCCGTCGAAGACGTAGCCGGTGGAGAGGTGCACCAGCCGGGCTCGTTTGGCGGCGCAGAAACGGGCCACCAAGCCCGCGCCGGACGCGTTGACCGCGAACGCCCGATCACGGTCGGTCTCGGCCGCGTCGACGGCGGTGTAGGCCGCGCAGTTGATCACCACGTCCCGCGGGGCGATGGCGTCGTCCAGCGCCGTGGCGTCGGTGATGTCCAGCTCCCGCGATCCGAGGCCCACGACCGTGCGGCCCCCGTTCCGGAACAGGGTGGTGATCCGGGAGCCGAGCAGGCCTTCCGCGCCGGTGACGAGCACCCGGCTCACGAAGGCCGTCCGTGGCCCGCGACGAACTCTCGGAGGGACGCGATCACGTAGTCGGCCATCTCGTCGGTGATGCCGGGGTACACGCCGACCCAGAAGGTGTTGTCGGCGACGTGGTCGCTGACCGCGAGGCTTCCGGGGATTCGGCAGGCGATCTCCGTGTAGGCGGGGTGGCGCAGGACGTTGCCCGCGAACAGGACGCGGGTGGAGATCCTCCGGCTTTCGAGGAAGGCGATGACGTCCGCGCGGCCGAACGGGGCGTCCGGCGTGACGGTCATCGCGAAGCCGAACCAGCTCGGGTCGCTGCCCGGCGTCGGTTCGGGGAGGCGCAGGTGGTGGATCCCGTCGAGTCCCTCGCGGAGCCTGGACCAGTTGTGCCTTCTGGTGGCGCAGAAGGAGTCGAGCTTCGCGAGTTGGGACAGGCCGAGGGCGGCTTGCAGATCCGTCGCCTTCAGGTTGTAGCCGATGTGCGAGTAGATGTACTTGTGGTCGAACCCGTGGGGCAGGCAGCCCAACGTGAAGTCGAACCGCTTGCCGCACTTGTTGCTCTCGCCCGGCGCGCACCAGCAGTCGCGGCCCCAGTCGCGCAGGGACTTCACCACCCTGGCCAGGACCAGGTTGTCGGTGAGGACGCAGCCGCCCTCGCCCATGGTCAGGTGGTGGGCCGGGTAGAAGCTGACGGTCGATAGGTCGCCGAACGTCCCGGTGAGCCGCGACCCGTACCTCGACCCGACCGCGTCGCAGTTGTCCTCGACCAGGAACAGCCCTCGGTCGCGGCACAGTTCGGCGACCTCCGCGACCGGGAACGGGTTGCCGAGCGTGTGGGCCAGCACGATGGCACGGGTCTTCGGTCCGATGGCGGCTTCCAGCGACTCCAGCGTCGGGTTGTACGTGCGCGGGTCGATGTCGACGAACACCGGCGTCAGGCCGTTCTGCAGGATCGGGTTGACGGTGGTCGGGAACGCCGCCGCGGCGGAGACCACCTCGTCCCCTGGGCGCAGGCGGGCGTCACCCAGTTCCGGCGCGGTCAACGCGGTCACCGCCAGCAGGTTGGCCGACGACCCGGAGTTGGTCAGCCGCGCCTTGCGCGTGCCGATCTTCCGGGCGAACGACCGCTCGAAGGTGTGCGCCAGGGTTCCCGCCGCGATGCGCAGGTCCACCGCGGCCGCGGTCAGCGCGGCCTTGTCGTCGGCGTCGAGGCAGGCGCCGGACACCTGGACCTCGGTGACGCCGGGCACGAACGGCCGAACCGCCTGCTGCTCGTGGTACTCCCGGATGGTCTTGAGCAGCCCCTCCCGCTCGATCACCAGGCGTCCGCGGACTTCTGGACGAGCAGAGCCAGGTCGTCGGCGAACGCGGTTTGTGGTGGCAGCGCGCGCATGTGGTGTTGGAGTTCCTCGGTCTTCTGCCGGTAGGAGGGGTCCTTCAGCACGCGCTCGCACGCGGAGAACACCTGCGCCGCGGTGACCGTGGTCGGATCGATCCGGATGCCGGTGCCGAGCTGTTCGCAGCGCACGGCGTTTCCGGGGTGGTCGGCGAAGAAGGGCAGCAGCACCTGCGGCACGCCCGCGGTGACCGTGTCGCGGATCGAGTTCAGGCCGCCGTGGGTGATGAACAGGTCCACGTGCTCCAGCACGAGCGACTGCGGAACCCAGGGCATGGTGTGGACGTGGGGCGGCAGTGAGCGGAACAGCGGCTCGTACCGCGACGGCAGGGCGGCGATGACGGAGCAGTCGAGCGCGGACAGCGCGGTGAACAGCTCCTCGTAGATCTCCGTCGACCGCTGCATGAACCGTGACGACAGGGGACCGATCGACCCCATCGAGAGGTAGACGACCGGCTTGTCCTCCGGCAGGTCGGCGAACACGTCCGGCAGCCGCTCGTCGTGCCGCACGGGGAATTCGTGCCGATAACGGGCGAGAGGCGTTTCGAAGTTCGCGTGGTTGAACTGCACCGGCGTCATCGAGACCGTGAGGTCACGCAGGATTCCCGGCGTGACCGGCTCCGGCGGGAGTCCGAGTCGAGAGCGAATCGCGGTCAACGCCGACCGGATCACCTCGTCGTGAAGGCCCAGCGCGATCGCGTCCATCGAGCCGATGTCCACGACGACGTGCGGAATCCCGAGCACCTCCGCGGCGAGATATCCGCCGAATTCGGTGCATTCGTGCACCACCACGTGCGGACGCCAGTGCTCGGCCAGTCGGAGCACCCCGTCGACGACGGGACCGACGAAACGGGGAGAGGTGAATTCCGTGATCAGGGTCCGGTCGAAGCCCGCCGCGCCACCGTCGAGCAGAGCGCCGAAGACGACGGAGGCGAACGTGGGATCGAGCCACATCGGCCCGATCTCGACGGTGGTCACGCCGTAGTCGCGCAGCCGTTCGGACCAGCCGTCGGGAACCGCGACCCGCACGTCGTGACCGAGTTCGCCCAAGGTGGTGACGAGCGTGACCAGTCCGCGGAGGTGCGATTCGAATGGATTGGCGGTGACGAGCACTCGTATGCGGCCGTCAGGGGGAATGTTCATCGCGACCCACCCATCGTGAATCCTGAGACGCCGAAATGCGCCCGTGAAATCCCCTTGCACGAGGACGGGCGACTTGTTCAGGCTACTTGCCGATAGGCCATCGGCTGTCGATCGTCCCGCACGCATTACCCATTTGCGCTTTTCACAGTGCGAGGTGTGCTGTTGACGGGTTCACCCTTGATCCGGGCGGTGGAACCTGCATGATGGCCGCATGGTCGAGGAGGAGAGCCACGGGGGACCGGTCGCGAACGCGGTGTTCGACTACGACGCCGAGCTGCGTCGCTATCAACCGCTGCTGCGCGAGGCGTTCGACGTGCGGGCCGACGACCACGTGCTGGACATCGGGTGCGGCGCCGGTCGGACCACCCGCGAGTCCGCCCGACTCGCGACCGGGGGCGGTGCGCTCGGTGTCGACGTGTCCGCGGCGATGGTGGCGCGCGCCCGTGAGTTGGCCGCGGCCGAGGGCCTGGACAACGTGCGGTTCGAGCAGGCGGACGCGCAGGTCCACCCGTTCCCGTCGGAGCGGTTCACGCTCGGGACCAGCCGGTTCGGCACGATGTTCTTCGCCGACCCGGTCGCGGCGTTCACCAACATCGGGCGCGCGTTGCGGCCGGGCGGGCGGCTGGTGCAGCTGGTGTGGCAGGACAGCGGCGAGCAGGAGTGGGTGGCCGCGATCCAGGGCGCGCTCGCGGGTCGTGACCCGGCCCCCGTTCCGCCCGCTGCGGGCGGGCCGTTCTCCCTGGCCGATCCGGCCACCGTGGACGGGGTCCTGACCGCGGCGGGGTTCACCGACGTGAGCGTCAACGACGTGCGGGAGCCCGTCTACTACGGCGCGGATGCCGACGCCGCCGCCGACGCGGTGCTCGCGTTGCGGATGGCGAGCGAGGCGTTCGTCCGGTTCGACGCCGGGGAGGCCGAGCGGGCGTTGGACCGGCTGCGCGCGGTCATGGCCGGGCACAGCACCGTCGACGGAGTGTGGTTCGACTCGCGCGCCTGGCTCGTCACGGCCCGCCGCTAGTCCGCCCGCGGCGCCGAACCCCCCAGGAGCCGGCGCCGCGGAACGATCACTCACGCACCGGTCGTCAGCAGCTGGCCCCGGACAGGATGGTCACCTTGTTCGGGTTGCTGTTGTCGACCTTCTTGCTGCTCTTGGTGTTCGCGGGCGCGACGACGCACTTGGTGAAGAACTCGCCGCTCTCGCGCACGAACTGGAGCTCGATGGCGCGCTTCTGGTTGCAGTGGTTGTTGTAGTAGACCGTGGTGCTGACGTTGCCGTCGCCCCAGGAGATGTTGATCTTCTGGCCGCTCGGCGACGCGCAGGCGGCCGACTTGGTGTGGACCGCCGCGGCCGACACGTCGTCGGAGGGGTCGGTCGCGGCCGAGGCGGGGGCGCTCAGCGCGCCGACCGCGAGACCGGTGCCGACCAGGGCCAGGGCGAGCTTGCGGAACTTCACGTGGTGCCTCTCGGTAGGGAAGAAGGGCGCGGTCCGCTGCGGGACCGTGGTGACCACGTTGGCCGGGTGATCAAGAACAAACCTAGGATGAATCTTGAATCACCTGATGGGGGGCTTGTCTTGGTGCTGGAGTTCGGTCTGCTCGGTGACGTGGAAGTGCGCTCGGACGGACGGGTGGTCGACATCGGCCACATCCGGCAGCGCTGCGTGCTGGTGGCGCTGCTCGTGGAGGAGGGCAGACCAGTCCCCGTCGACCGGCTGCTCGACCGCGTGTGGGGCGACCGGGCCCCGCAGCGCGCGAAGGACACGCTCTACGGCTACCTGTCGAAGCTGCGCCGCCTGCTCGGTGTCGACGTCGAGCGCACGCCGGGCGGCTACCTGCTCGCCGTCGACCCGGACACCGTCGACCTGCACCGCTTCCGGTCCCTCGTGCGGCAGGCGCGCGACACGGCGGACGACGAGCGGTCGTTCGCGCTGCTGGACGACGCCCTCGCGCTGTGGCGGGGTCACGCGCTGGTCGGGTTGGAGTCGCCGTGGCTGGACTCGGTGCGCGACGCGCTGCACGCCGAGCGCGCGGCGGCCGAACTGGACCGCAACGACGCGGCGCTGCGCTGCGGACGGCACGCCGTGGTGCTGCCGGGTCTGCGCGCGGCCGTGGCGGAGCACCCGCTCGACGAGCGCCTGGCCGCGCAGCTGATGCTGGCCCTGCACCGCGGCGGCGGCTCGGCCGAGGCGTTGCGGCACTACGAGCACGTGCGCCGCCACCTCGCCGAGGAGTTGGGGGCCGATCCCGGAGCGCCGCTGCGCGACCTGCACCAGGGCATCCTCACGTCGGACCCGGACCTCGTCACCGCGGAGGCCCGCGCGGTGCCCCGGCAGCTGCCCGCGCGGCAGCGGTGGTTCACCGGCCGCGCGGACGAGCTCGCGGCCCTGAACGCCGCCGAGCCCGCGGGCACGGTGCTGATCACCGCGATCGGCGGCACCGGCGGGATCGGCAAGACCGCGCTGGCCGTGCAGTGGGCGCACCAGCACGCGGACGACTTCCCGGACGGCCAGCTCTACGTGAACCTGCGCGGGTTCGACCCGTCCGGTGAACCGCTGCCGCCGACGGTCGCCGTGCGCGGCTTCCTCGAAGCCCTCGGCGAGGACCCGGCCGCCATCCCGGCGAGCCTGGACGCGCAGACGGGCCGCTACCGCAGCCTGGTGTCCGGCAAGCGGCTGCTCGTGGTGCTGGACAACGCCCGCGACACCGAGCAGGTGAGCCCCCTGCTGCCGGGGAGCCCGTCGTGCGCGGTGGTCGTCACCAGCAGGCTGCGGCTGCCGGGGCTGCTGACGTCGCACGGGGCCCGGTCGCTGTCGCTGGACGTGCTCGACGACCGCGAGGCGCACGAGTTCCTCGTCGCCCGCATCGGGGCCGACCGCGTCGCCGCCGAACCGGACGTGGTCACAGCCCTGATCGGCTGGTGCGGCGGTCTCCCGTTGGCGTTGGGCATCGTCGCGGCGCGCGCGGCCATGGACCCCGGATTCCCGCTCTCGGTGCTCGCCGACGAGCTGCGCGACAGCTCCGAGCGGCTGGACGCGCTGGACGCGGGCGAGATCGGGGCGAGCCTGCGCGCGGTGTTCTCCTGGTCGGTCGACGCGCTGCGCCCCGAGGCGGCCGCGCTGTTCACGCTGCTCGGCCTCTCGCCGTCGGCCGAGATCGGCCTGCCCGCCATCGTGTCGCTCACCGCACTGACGGCGGGTCGCGCCCGGATCCTGTTGCGGGACCTGGAGAACGCCCACCTGGTGCAGCAGCACGCTCCTGGTCGCTACCGGACGCACGACCTGGTGGGGCTGTACGCGGCGGACCTGGCCGCGGCGGCGGACGACGAGGCGGCGCTGCGGCGGCTGGTCGGGTTCCACGTCGGCACCGCGCGGGCCGCGGCCCTCACCCTCGAACCGCACAAACCGCTGCCGGACCTGGACGAGGTCGAGGGCTGCCACCCGCTGGGCTTCGCGGACGCCGCCGAGGCCATGCGCTGGTACGACACCGAGCACGAGGCCCTGCTGGCCGTGCAGCGGGTCGCCGCGGACCGCGGGTGGCACGAGGTCGCGTGGATGCTGGCCAGGACGATGAACAACTACCACCTGCGGCGCGGGCGGTCCGAGGACGACGTGGCGGCGTGGTTCGTCGGGCTCGCCTCCGCCGAGCGGATCGGCGACGCGGGCAAGCAGGCCACCGCGCACCTGTGCCTCGGCGTGAACCACATCGAGATGTCCTCCTCCGAACGCGGGCACGACCACCTGCGGCGCTGCGTGGAGATCCTGCGGCAGGGCGACGACCACGGCGCTCTCGCGACCGCGCACCGGGCGAACGCGTGGGCCGCGGAGTTCGAGGGGGACTTCGAGAGCGCGCTGGCGCACTCCACGAGCGCCCTCGACGGCTTCCGGAAGTCGGGTTCGCCGATCCGCGTGGCCGAGTCGTTCAACGAGGTCGGCTGGCGCTACGCGTGCCTCGGCCGGTACGCCGAGGCGCGGGAGTTCTGCGCGGAGGGCATGAGGATGAACCGCGAGCTGGGGCACGAGGAGGGCATGGCCGCGACGTTGGACAGCCTCGGCCACATCGCCCACCACGACGGCAGGCAGGCCGACGCCGTCGCCCACTACCAGGAGGCCCTCGACCTGTACCGGAAGCTGGACAACAGCTACGAGGAGGCGACCGTGCTGCACCACCTCGGCGACGTGCGCGCCGCGCTGGGCGACCGCGACCAGGCACGGGAGCTGTGGACCAAGGCCCTCGGCCTGTACGAGGCGCAGGGCCGCGCGAGCGACGTGACCGCGGTCTCGGACCAGCTCGGCGCGGCCTAGCGCGGCGTCCCGCGGCCACGGCGACCGCACGGACCCGTGACCTTCCGTCCGAAAAGGACCGGAGGCGGGTTCGTGCGGTGCGGGCCTTCGAGGACGCCGCGCGAACCGGCGGAAGTCTGGGACGATCGACGTCATGCGCGCAGGCCGTCCCGGTGTCGTCGAGGTGCCCTACGACAACCCCGGCCAGCCTCGGTTGGGTGTGGAGGTCGTGTCCTTCGCCGATCTGCGGTGTCGGCTGCGGCCCGAGGTCGCCGCCGCGCCGAGCCGCCCGGACTTCCACCAGCTGACCCTGGTCACCGCGGGCGAGGGGACCGCGGTGATCGATTTCGTCGCCCACCGCTGCGCGCCCGGAACGCTGCTGCACCTGCGGCCGGGCCAGGTGCAGCGGTTCCCGGTGGACTCGACCGGCGGTCTCGCCGACCTGGACGCGACGATGGTGCTGTTCACCGCCGCGTTCCCGCCTCCGCTGCCCGCGCTGGCCTCCTTGACCGACCACGGCCCCGCGGCCTGGACTCTCGGCCCCGCCGACCACAGCGTGCTCACCAGCGCGGTGGCGGAGATCGCGGGGGAGTACGCGGGCTTGGCCGAGCGGGACAAGACGCTGACGGTCGAGTTGCTGCGGCACCTGCTGACGGCGCTGCTGCTGCGCGTGGCCCGGTTGCCCCGCCCCGACGGCGGGGACCCGGCCGCGGGCGGCGAGGTGTTCCGCGACTTCCGGGCCCTGCTGGAGAAGTCCTTCGCGACCACCCGCAGCGTCGACGCGTACGCCTCGCGGCTCGGCTACGCGCCCCGCACGCTCGCGCGCGCCTGCCTGGCCGCCACGGGACGCACGGCCAAGCAGCTCATCGACGACCGGGTCGTCTTGGAGGGCAAACGGCTGCTCGTCCACACCGACCTGCCGGTCTCCACGATCGGCGGGATGCTCGGCTTCACCGAGCCCACCAACTTCGGCAAGTTCTTCGAACGCCTCGCACACTCGACTCCCGGCGCGTTCCGCGCCGACCAGGCGTAGCAGTCACCTTTTGACCATCGGCAGTCGCTTGCCGACCTCCTCCCGCGCGCCCGGAGGGGAGAACCTGGTTCCGGCCACTCGATTCTCCACAAAGGACCGTGATCATGAGCTTCGTGACCGTGAACAACGCGCGTTTCCACGTCGAGGACAGCGGAGGTGACGGTCCCGTCGTCGTCTTCAGCCACGGGAACCTGATGGACGGCGACATGTGGGCGCCGCAGGTCGAGGCGCTGTCCGGCGCGTTCCGGTGCGTGGTCTGGGACGAGCGGCTGCACGGCCGGACGGAGGACGACGGCCGGGTCCACACCTACTGGGACTCCGCCGACGACCTGCTCGGCCTCCTCGACCGGCTGGACGTCCCGCGGGCGGCGTTGGTCGGCCACTCGCAGGGCGGGTTCCTGTCCCTGCGGGCGGCGCTGCGCGCACCCGAGAGGGTCACCGCGCTCGGCCTCGTCGACACGGCGGCCGTCGCCTGGCCGTTCGAGGCCCTGGCGCAGATGCGCGGTGTCGCGGAAGCCTTCCGCGCCGCAGGACCCGAGGCCGTCGCCCCCGAGTTGCTCGGGCTGCTGCTGGGGAAGCCCGCGCTCCACGAGCAGTGGCTCGCCAAGTGGCAGGACCAACCCCGCGACCGGCTGGCCGACGCCGTCACCGTGCTGATGGGCGTCGACGACATCACCGCGCGGCTCGCCGAGATCACCGCCCCCGCCCTGGTCGTCCACGGCACGGCCGACCGGCCCATCCCCCTCGCCCTCGGACGCCTGCTCCACCAGGCGCTCCCCGGTGCGGTGGGCCTGGTGGAGATCCCCGACGCGGGTCACACCCCGAGCCTGACCCACCCCGCTGAGGTCACCCCGCGGCTCGCGGAGTTCCTCCACCGGCACGCCTGACCGGACTTGGCTTGGACAATCCTACCCAGGTGGGCTAGGTTTGAATTTCAAACTCAGACCCCTGGAGGATCGCCATGGCCACCGCCCTCGGCTACGACGTGCACATCGCCGAGCCGATCCCGCAGAACGTCGCCGAGCCGGTCCCGAACGGGGACCGGCGGATGTTCTCGCCGTTGTCGGTCACGCTGGTCCACGGCGAGGTCGACGCCGTGCTCGTCGACCCGCCGTTGACCACCGAGCAGACCGCGGCGGTGGGGGACTGGGTGGCGGCGAGTGGCCGGAACCTGACGCACATCGTCGCCACCCACGGCCACGGCGACCACTGGTTCGGCGCCGCGACGCTGGCCGACCGGTTCGGCGCCACCGTCGTCGCGACCGCCGGGACCATCGCTCAGATGCACGGCAACGTCGCCCAGCGCGCCGCGTTCTGGGACGCGCTGTTCCCCGGTCAGATCCCGGACTCCCCGGTCACCGCCGTCGTCCCCGACGGCAACCGGATCCACCTGGAGGGCCACGAGTTGACGCTCGTGGAGGTCGGCCACTCCGACACCGACGACACGAGCGTGCTGCACGTGCCCGACCTCGGCCTCGTCGTGGCGGGCGACGTGCTCTACAACGGGGTCCACCAGTACCTGCGCGAGGCGTTGGGCGACGGTCGGAACGCCTGGCGGCGCGCCATCGACACCGTCGAGGCCCTGCGCCCGAGCCTCGTCGTGACCGGTCACAAGGACAAGGGCCTCGACGACGACGCCACCCGCGTCATCGCCGAGACCCGCCGCTACCTCGACACCGTCGACGAACTCCTGGCGCGGCACGACAACGCCCTGGACTTCTTCCACGCCATGCTCGACCGCTTTCCCGCGCACCTGAACCCCGGCGCGCTGTGGGGCGGCGCGACCGCCCTCTACGCGTAGCGGCGGTCAGCGGTACTCGGGGTTGGCGAAGTCGAAGCGCGCTCCCGCGTCCCAGGCCGAGCGCTGGTTGCCGTGGGACGGGAAACCGCCCGCCTGCTTGAGCATCGCGGCCAGGTGCATCAGGTTCCACGTCATGAACGTGGTGTTGCGGTTGGTGAAGTCGTTCTCCGGCCCGCCGGAGCCGGGGTCCAGGTAGGACGGTCCCGGCCCGGCCTCGCCGATCCAGCCCGCGTCGGCCTGGGGCGGGATCGCGTAGCCCAGGTGCTGGAGGCTGTAGAGGACGTTCATCGCGCAGTGCTTGACGCCGTCCTCGTTGCCGGTGATGAGGCAGCCGCCGACCCGGCCGTAGTAGGCGTACTGGCCCTCGTCGTTGAGCAGGGACGAGCACGCGTAGAGCCGCTCGACCACCTTCTTCATCACGGAGCTGTTGTCGCCCAGCCAGATCGGGCCGCACAGCACCAGGATGTCCGCGGCGAGCACGCGCTGGTAGAGCGCGGGCCACTCGTCGCTCGCCCAGCCGTGCTCGGTCATGTCCGGCCACACGCCGGTGGCGATGTCGTGGTCCACCGCGCGGATCTCGTCGATCGCCACGCCGTTGGCGGCCATGACGCGCTTGCTGATGGCGGCGAGGCCGTCGGTGTTGCTGGGCTCCGGGGAGCGCTTCAGCGTGCAGTTGACGAACAACGCCGTCAGGCCTTCGAACATGGTCGGTCCCTTCTCGGTTCGGGTCCTCACCAGTGGACCCGAACGGGTGGCGTCGTGCGGGCTCGGGAGCGCGGGCGTAAGGGAGTGGAAACATCCGGCGGCCGTGAGAATTGTTTGCCTTTGCCGCGGCACGGAATGCGTGGAATGATGAGCGAATTCTTGTTGCAACCCTTCTGCAATAAACTCGATCGAGTTTTTCTTCGTCGAATAGTGAACCGCGTCACCTCCCACTTCGAATGACATGAGCCTGCCCGGCGATCGGGTCGGGCGGTATTTGATCTGATCGTGAACTCCGCGGGCCACGCCGTGACGGCGGTTCGCGGACGAAGGGATGGACCATGTCAGCACCGCCTCGCCCACGTCGACGACGACGTGCGGCGATTGCGTTGATCGCGGTCGGAAGCACCCTGCTCACCGGTGGCCTGGTCGGGTTCGGTCCCGGCACGGCCGGGGCGTCGAGCCACCGGGAAGCGCCGTTGATCGCCGGTGACCCGCCGGTGGACAACACCGACGTGTACGCGTTCGTCAGTCCCGACAAGCCGGACACCGTCACCCTGGTGGCGAACTGGTACCCGTTCCAGGAACCGAACGGCGGGCCGAACTTCTACCCGTGGGCGACGGACGCCCGCTACGACATCAACATCGACAACGACGGCGACGCGCGCCCCGACCTGACCTACCGGTGGACCTTCACCAACCAGGACAAGCGCGGGAAGTCGACGTTCCTCTACAACAACGGTCCCGTCACCTCGCTCGACGACGAGAACCTGCTCTTCAAGCAGAGCTACACGCTGGAGGTCATCGACGGGTACGGCCGCTCCAAGCGGCTGCTCAAGTCGGGCCAGGTAGCGCCGTCCAACACCGGTCCGGCGTCGATGCCGAACTACGCGGGGCTGCGCGACCAGGCGATCACCGACGTGCCCGGAGGCGGGAAGTCGTTCGTCGGCCAGGCCGACGACTCGTTCTTCCTCGACCTGCGGGTGTTCGACCTGCTCTACGGCGGCAACCTGTCCGAGGTCGGGCAGGACACGCTCAAGGGCTACAACGTGAACACGATCGCCCTCCAGCTGCCGAAGTCGGCGCTGGCGCTCAAGGGCGACGCGGGCCGCAACCCGGTCATCGGTGTGTGGAGCGACACCGAGCGGCAGTCGATGCTGCTCACGCCGGGGCAGTCCAAGCCGCTCGGACCGTTCGTCCAGGTCTCGCGGCTGGGCAACCCGCTGGTCAACGAGGTCGTCGTGCCCGCGGGGCTCAAGGACAAGTTCAACTCGTTGACGCCCGACCAGGACGCCAAGATCCCCGACCTGGTCAACCGCGTGACCGACCCGGAGGTGCCCAAGCTGATCCAGGGCATCTACGGGATTCCCGCACCCGCCACTCCGCGCACCGACCTGGCGGAGATCTTCCTGACGGGCATCACCACGAAGACGCCGGGGCCGATCAAGGCCGACCTGAACTCGCAGCTCAACAACGCGGACGTGAACCCGAAGCGGTTCGTGCCCTCGGAGCAGCTGCGGCTCAACACCTCGGTGCCGGTGGCCGCTCAGCCCAACCGGCTGGGTGTCCTGGCGGGCGACCTCCAGGGCTACCCGAACGGTCGCAGGTTGACCGACGACGTGGTCGACATCGAGGTGCAGGCGCTCGAAGGCGCGGCGGTGAGCGGGATCGTTCCCGCGCTGGCGGCCGGTGACGCGGTGAACGCCAACGACAAGGCGTTCGGCACGTCGTTCCCGTACGTCGCACTGCCCGCGAACACCGGGGTCAACACGCAGTCCGGTGGCGCCATCACGCCGCCGGCAGGCGGTGGGTTCCCGGCAGGGCCGCTGCTCAACGTGCTCCTCGCGACCCTGCTCATCGGGTCGGGTGTCTGGCTGTTCCGGCGTCGTCCGGAGTGGACGACCGCTCCCGCGACGGCGTAGTCCCTCCCCGTGGCGCGCGGGTCCCGCGCGCCACGGGGTTCCACCCGACCCGGAGGTTTGCCCCCGATGACTTCCCCGAGCGGCCGCAGGCGGCTCCTGGCGATCGTCGCCGTCGTCGGCGGCGTCGCCCTGCTCGGCACGACCGCCGCCACCCTCCTGCGTCCCCACGCCGCCGAGCCCCCGCCCGCGTCCGCGCCGGTCGCCGAGACCGCGTTGGCCCGCGCGATCTCCACCGCGCAGACCCGGTTGCGCACCACGCCGGAAGACCCGACCACCTGGGCCCAGCTGGGGTCCGCCTACGTGGAGCAGGCCCGCGTGACCGCCGACCCCTCCTACTACGCCAAGGCGCAGGGCGCGCTGGAGAAGTCGCTCGCCCAGCGCCCCGAGAACGGCCCGGCGCTCATCGGCATGGGCGCGCTGGCCAACGCCCGCCACGACTTCACCGCCGCCCGCGACTGGGGGACGCGGGCCGCGACGGCGCTGCCGGACACCTCCGAGGCGTACGGCGTGCTCGCCGACGCCCACACCCAGCTCGGCGACGCGGACGCGGCCACCGCCGCCGTGCAGCGGATGCTCGACCTCGAACCCGGCGTCCCGTCGTTCACCCGCGCCTCCTACGACCTGGAGCTGCACGGTCGCACCGACGAGGCCCGCGCCGCGCTGGACCGCGCGCTGCTGGACGCCACCGGCCCCGCCGACATCGCGTTCTGCCAGTACTACCTGGGGGAGCTGGCGTTCAACTCCGGCGACCTCGACCTCGCCGACGAGCACTACGACCAGGGGCTGCTGGCCGACCCGAAGGACGTGTCCCTGGCGCAGGGCAAGGCGAAGACCGCCGCCGCCCGCGGCCGCGCCGACGAGGCGCTCGCCGCCTACCAGGCGATCACGACCCGCGTGCCGCTGCCGCAGTACCTCCAGGAGTACGCCGCGCTGCTGACCAGCGCCGGTCGCGCCGACGACGCCGCGCGCCAGTACGACGTGCTGGCGCAGCAGGAGAAGGTCCTGACCGCCGCCGGGTCCGTGGACGACCTCACGGCCTCCACCGTGGCCGCCGACCGCGGCGACGCCGCCACCGCGCTGCGCCACGCCGAGGCCGAGTGGGCCAAGCGTCCCAACGTCCTGGTCGCCGACGCGCTCGCGTGGGCGCTGCACCTCACCGGACGGGACGCCGAAGCCCTGACCTACGCGGAGAAGGCCGCCGCGCTCGGCAAGGTCGACGCGGGCTTCGCCTTCCACCGCGGCATGATCCTCGCCGCGCTGGGACGCACGGACGACGCCGTCACCGCGTTGGACTCGGCCCTGCGCACCAACCCGCACTTCTCCCCGCTGCACGCCCCCGAGGCGCAACGGGCACTCGCCGACCTGCGGAGCCCGCGATGAGGAAACCACTGGCGCTGCTGGTGCTGTGCGCCGCCGCGCTGCTGTGCACGCCGGTGTCGGCGAGCGCGCACCCGTTGGGCAACTTCACCGTCAACCACTTCACCGGCATCACCCTGCACACCGACCGGGTCGAGCTGCGGGTGGTCGTCGACAGCGCCGAGATCCCCACCTTGCAGGAGCCGGTCACCGACGCCGCGGGCGCGTGCGCCGCGGTGCGCGACGCCACGGCGCTCTCGGTCGACGGGAAGCCCGCGGCACTCGCCGTGCGGTCCAGCGCCGTCGAGTTCCCGCCGGGTGAGGCGGGTCTGGCCACCACGAGGCTGACCTGCGCGCTGGACGCGTCGGCGGCGCTCGACCGCGAGGCGGTCGTGGCGGTCCGCGACACGTACCGGTCCGACCGGATCGGCTGGCGGGAGATGACCGCCGTCGGCGACGGCGTCGCGCTGCTCGACTCGCCCGTTCCCACGGCCAGCACCAGCGACGAGCTGCGCCGCTACCCGAACGACCTGCTCGCCGACCCGCTCGACGTCCGCTCCGTCGACCTGCGCGCGCGTCCCGGCGCCAGCGGCGCGGTCGCGGGCGCCCCTCGGCAGGGGAGCGGCCCGTTCGACTCCGTGGTGAACACCGCGACCTCGGCGTTCACCGACCTCGCGGGCAGCAAGGACCTCACACCGGTGGTGGGGCTGCTCGCCGTGCTGCTGTCGCTGCTGCTCGGCGCGTCGCACGCCGCGCTGCCCGGTCACGGCAAGACGGTGATCGCCGCCTACCTGGCGGGCAAGCGCGGGTCCACGAAGGACGCCGTGGTCGTCGGCGCGACCGTGACGATCACCCACACCGCCGGGGTCCTGGTGCTGGGGCTGGTGATCAGCGCGTCCAGCGCCGTGGCGGGCGAGGGCGTGCTGAGCCTGCTCGGGGTGGTCAGCGGGTTGCTGGTCGCGGGGATCGGTGTGGCGCTGCTCGTCTCGGCGTTGCGCCGTCGGGCCGCCGAGCGCGCGGTGGTCCCGGACCGCGTGCTGGTCGGCGCGGGCGCGCCGGTCGAACAAGGACACGGCCACGGTCACGGGCATGGCCATGGGCACGGCCACGGGCACGGCCACGGGCATGGGCACGGTCACGGGATCGGGCGGTCCGGGTTGATCGGCATGGGCATCGCCGGGGGGTTGGTGCCGAGCCCGTCGGCGCTCGTGGTGCTCCTCGGAGCGGTCGCGCTCGGCCGCACGTGGTTCGGTGTGCTGCTGGTCCTCGGCTACGGGCTGGGCATGGCGGCCACCCTGACCGCGGTGGGGCTGCTGCTCGTCCGCCTGCGCGACCGCCTGGAAGCCGCGGAGCGCCTGAACCGGTTCCGCACCCGGCTCACCGGCCTGACCTCGCTGATGCCCGTGCTCACCGCCGCCCTCGTGCTCGTCGTCGGCCTCGGGCTGGCCGCGCGAGCCGCACTCGGACTGGGATAGGGAGCCACCCATGCGCACGACCGTCACCCTGTGCGGGCTGCTGCTCGCGCTCACGGCCTGCACCGCGCAGGCCGCCGAACCCGGCCCCGTTTTCGACAACGAGGCCAACGCCGACGTGACCTGCCTCAAGCACCAGGCGTCCGCACCAGGCGCTCGGTACTCCGACGAGGCCGAACGACGTTCCGACGAGGTGTTGCCGTTGCTGCGGTACTACACCGCTCACGGCCGCAAGCAGTTCTGCGACGGCCAGGGGGCTTCGGCGAACGACAAGGCGTGGGCGCAGCTCTACGTCCAGCTGGGCGCGGACCGGGCGAACGTCTCGGCGCTCGTCGGCTGAGCGGTGGGGCGGGAGTCCGCCCCACCGCTGTGCTCAGGCCGTGCCGTACGCCCCGGACTCGATGTCCTCGACCAGGGTCGGCCCCGTGGGCGTCCACCCCAGGCTCGCACGGGTGTGCGCGCTCGACGCGGTCATGGTCGTGGCGAAGAAGTCGCCGACGAAGCCGAAGTGCGCGTCCGCGTCCTCGGCAGCGACCGAGACCACCGGGAGGCCGAGCGCCCCACCGATCGCTTCCGCGATCCTCTTGGTGGTGATGGACTCCTCGGCGGTCGCGTGCAGGCGCGCTCCGGCGGGGGCCTTCTCCAGGCCCAACCGGATGAGCCGCGCGGTGTCGGAGCGGTGCGCGGCCGACCACTCCGTCGAGCCGTCGCCGATGTAGCCGGAGACGCCCTGCTTCCGGGCGGCGTCGACCAGGAAGGTGACGAAGCCCCAGTCGCCCGCGCCGTGGATCGACGGGGCGAAGCGGATGGCCATGCTCCGCACCCCGCGGGCGACGTGGTCGAGGGCCAGGTTCTCGCTGCCGCCGCGGTCGGAGTCCGGCCCGACGGCGGGTGACGGGTCGGTCTCCAGCACCGGGCGTCCGGTGCACAGCCCCGACAGGCCGTTGGCGACCAGGAACGGCCGGTCGGTGCCGACCAGCGCCTCGGCCATGGCCTCGACCGCGGCCCGCTCGGCGCGGTCGGACTCCGCCGGGTTCGCCCAGTCGTGCTTGTTGGCCAGGTGGACGACGGCGTCGGCCTCGGAAGCCCCGCGCCGCAACGACTCCAGGTCGTCGAGGTCGCCGAGGAGGGCGTGAGCGCCCTTCTTCTCCAACGCCTCTTCGGACTCGGGCGAGCGGGCCAGCCCGGTGACGTCGTGTCCGGCGTCGAGCAGCTCGTCGACGGTGGCGGAGCCGATCCAGCCGGTGGCCCCGGTGATGAAAACGCGCATGGTCGCTCCTCAGGCGTCGATGGTGGTCGGGGTGGTGGTGCCGTAGTGCTTGGCGTAGCCGTTCTCGACGCCGACGAGGATGTCGACGACGTCGAAGTAGCGGTCCCAGAACGGGGTCTCGCGCAGGGCCTCGACCACGAGCTGGAACGCGTCGTGGTCGCGGGCCTCCCAGACCCACACGTCGGTGACGCGGGCGGAGTAGAACTCCGTGTCGTAGAAGCGCGAGCGGACGTCCGTGACCTTCTCCCTGATGGTGGGCACGACGTTGTCCTCGAACGCGGCGACGCGCTCGGCGACGGTGAGCTCCAGCCATTCACGGGTGGTCTTGACCAGGATGAACGCGGTGACGGTGGCGTCGAAGCCGGTGTCGGGCATGACGGGGTCCTTTCGAGGGGGTCCGGCTCAGCGCGCGGAGTAGGCGCCCGCGGCGATGTCCTGCGCCAGGGTCGGCCCGCTGGGCGTCCAGCCGAGCAGGTCACGGGTGCGGGCGCTGGAGGCGGACATGTCCAGGCCCGCGAAGCGCGCGACGAACCCGAAGTGCGCCGCGGCGTCCTCGGGAGCGACCGCGGCGACGGGCAGGTCGAGGGCGGCGCCGATGGACTCGGCGATCACCCGCAGCGGGACGGCTTCCTCGGCCACCGCGTGCAGCAGCGACCCGGCGGGGGCGTTCTCCAGACCGAGGCGGACCAGGCGGGCGGCGTCGGTGAGGTGCACCGCGGACCACGCGTGAGCGCCGTCGCCGACGTGGCCGGAGACGCCGTGCCGTCGCGCGGCGGCGACGAGGAACGACGTGAAGCCGTGGTCGCCGACGCCGTGCACGGTCGGTGCGAACCGGACGCCGACCACCCGAACGCCCTTGTCGGCGTAGTCGAGGGCGAGGTTCTCGCTGCCGCCGCGCGGGGAGTCCGGGCCGACGGCGGGGGAGCGGTCGGACTCCAGGGCGGGGCGGCCCTGGACGAGTCCGGAGATGCCCGCGGCGAGCACGAACGGCCGGTCGGTGCCGACCAGGACGTCGGCGATGGTCTCGACCGCGCCGCGCTCGGCGGCGTTCGTGGCCGCCGGGTTGGCCCAGTCGTGCTTGTTCGCCAGGTGCACCACGGCATCGGCGTTCAGCGCCCCGTGGCGCAGCGAGTCGAGGTCGTCCAGATCCCCGCGCAGGACGGTGGCGCCCTTGGCCTCCAGCGCCGCCGCGGAGGCGTCCGACCGGGCCAGCCCGATGACGTCGTGGCCCGCGGCCAGCAGCTCGTCCACGGTGGCGGAGCCGATCCAGCCGGTGGCTCCGGTGACGAAGACCTTCATGGTGGTTGTTCCTCTCATCAGCCCCGATCTGGGGCGCGGACCAAGCCTCACCCGGATCTGGATTGATGTCTATTGCAACGTTCTCAAGTAACCTTTGCGCATGGCGCAACTGGACTTGAACCTGCTGCACGCCCTGGACGTGCTCCTCACCGAGGGCAGCGTGACCGCCGCCGCGGAACGGCTGCACCTGAGCGTCCCGGCGACCAGCCGCACGCTGGACCGCATCCGCAAGGCCACCGGCGATCCGATCCTGGTGCGCGCCGGACGGGGCTTGGTGCCCACGCCCCGCGCGTTGGCGATGCAGCCGCGCCTGCACGAACTGGTCGTGGAGGCGCAGGCGCTGCTGGAGATCGGGCTGGAGTTGGACGTGGCCTCGTTGGAGCGCACGTTCACGTTGCGCGCCAACGACTCCCTCATCGGCCCGCTGGCCTCCGCGCTGGTCGAGCGCGTCCACCCGGTGGCCCCCGGCGTCCGGCTCCGGTTCGTCGCCGAGGGCGAGGAGGACATCACGCCGCTGCGCGACGGCACGATCGACCTGGAGGTCGGGGTGATCGACCACCCCGGTTCCGAGATCCGCTCCAGCCCGCTGCACGAGGACCGCATGGTCGTGGTGCTCGCGGCGGGTCATCCCCTCGCCGACCGGGAGATGACGTTGCGGCGGCTGGTGTCGGTGCCGCACGTCGCCGTCTCCCGCCGCGGCGTGGCCCGTGGCGCGCTCGACACCGCCTTGGAGGAGAACGGTGTGCGCCGCACGGTCGCCGTGGTCGTGCCGACGTTCACCAGCGCCGCGCACATCGTGCTCACGTCCGAGCTGATCGGTCTGCTGCCCGAGCGCTACGCCCGCCAGCTCGTCGTCACCAGCGGCGCGCACGTCTTCGACGTCGACCTCGACCTGCCGCCCGTGTCGATCTCCCAGGCGTGGCACGTCCGGCACGACAAGGACCCCGCCCACCGGTGGCTGCGGCAGCAGTTGCACCTGGCAACCAGGTAGTTGCTCAGGGCGCAAGGATCACTTGCAAAGGTTGCAGTGGACGGCAAGCCGGTGGTCGATGAGGCTCGGGACGTGCTCACAACGACTCCTCTCGACCACGACCGCCGCTGGTGGATCCTGTCGGTGCTGTGCCTGAGCGCCCTGCTGATGGTGGTGGCGAACATGGGCCTCAACGTCGCGCTGCCGTCGATCGCCCACGACCTCGACGCGTCGACCACGTCGTTGGCGTGGGTCGTCGACAGCTACGTCCTGTGCTTCGCGGGGCTGCTGCTCCCGGCCGGGGCCATCGGCGACCGCTTCGGCCGCAAGGCCACCCTCCAAACCGGACTGCTGGTGTTCTGCGCGGCGGCGGTGGCGGGCGCGGTCAGCCACCACACCTGGCAGCTGATCGCCGCTCGCGCCGTGATGGGCGTGGGCGCCGCGCTGGTCACGCCGGGAACGCTGTCGATCCTCGCCCACGTGTTCCCGCCCGCCGAGCGCGCGAAGGCGATCGGCGTATGGGCCGCCGTGGCGGGTGGCAGCGTCGCGGTCTCGTTGACCTGGTCCGGGTTCATGCTGGAGCACTTCCGGTGGGGCTCGATCTTCGTCGGCATGGCCGTGGTCGCCGCCGTGGCCTTCGTCCTCGGCGCGTTCTCGCTGCCCGAGGTCCGCCACCCCGACCACGCGCGGTTCGACGTGCTCGGCGCGGTCGTCTCGGTGGTCGCGGTGACCGGCCTGCTCTACGGCCTCATCGAAGGCCCGGACGACGGCTGGACCAGCGTTCCCGTGCTCGGCGCGTTCGCCATCGGCGCACTCGGCACGATCGCGTTCCGCGTGATCGAGAACCGCTCCGCGAACCCGATGCTCGACCTCCGCTTCTTCCGCGTCCGTGCGTTCACCGTCGGTTCGTTCTCCATCGCCGCCGCGTACTTCGCGCTGTTCGGGATGTACTTCCTGTTCGCCCAGTACCTCCAACTCGTGCGCGGCTACTCGGCGTGGGAGGCGGGCGTGCACGCCCTGCCCGCCGGACTGGCCCAACTCGTCGTGGCCACCGCCGCCAAACCGGCCGTCGCCCGCTACGGCATCCGCTCCGTCCTGACCGGCGGCCTCGTCGCCGCCGCGGCCGGATTGGTCGTGTTGTCCACAGTGGACATCACGAGCAGCGCTTGGGTGGTGGAGGCGGGCTTGGGCCTCGTCGGCGTCGGGATCGGCCTGACCATGCCGTCGTCGACCCAGGCCATCATGTCGTCGCTGCCCGCGCACCGCGCCGGGATCGGCTCCGCGGTCAACAACCTCGTCCGGGAACTGGGCGGCGCTTTCGGCATCGGCCTGCTCGGCAGTGTCACCTTGCTGCGCTACCAGGGCGACCTCGCCACCGCACCGGTCACCGTTCCCGCACCCGCTTTCGCGGGCCTCTCCCAGGCGCTCGCCTCCGGTGACGCCTTGGCCGACACCGCCCGGCAGGCCTACGTCACCGGCCTCGACACGGCCATGGTCGTCGGTGCCGCGATCGTGCTGGCGTCCGCCCTCGCCTGCCGACTCCTCCTCTCGCGGCTGTGACCCGGTGCCGCCGGGACCTTCCCGGCGGCATCCGCGGGGCTCAGGCGGTCTTCAACGCGCCCGCGTCCACCACCCAGTTCGACCCGATCGCGCTGGGCATCGTCGGTGAGGACAGCAGGAGCACCGCGCGGGCGATCTCGTCCGGGTCGATGAGGGTTCCGGTCAGCATCCCGTTCTGCCCCGGCATGGCCGTCAGCAGGTCGGCGTGGTCGATCCCCAGGTGGGCCGCCACCTGCGCGATGTACCCGTCGCCGCCCTCCATCAGGTTCGTGCGGGTGCCGGAGGGCGTGACGACGTTGACCCTGACCCCGGACGCCGCGACCTTCTCGGCCAACCCGCGGGAGAACGCGTTCAGCGCGGCCTTCGCCGCGGCGTACTGGAGCGGCACGCCGACGGGGCGGCGGGCGGTGTCGGAGCTGATGTTGACGATGACGCCGCGGGACTCGGTCAACGCGGGCAGCGCGGCGCGGGTGGCCTCCACGGCCGAGCCGAGGTTGAGCGCGAACGCGCCGGCCCAGTCGACGTCCTTGCCGTCCAGCGGGTCGTCGAACGCCCCGTCGGGCATCGTGCCGCCGCCCGCGTTGTTCACCAGGACGTCGAGGCGCGGGTCGGTGGCGAGGACGGTCTCGACCATGCGCCGAGGGCCGTCCGGCTCCGAGAGGTCGGCGGCCACGAACGTGGCGCCGGTGGCGTCGAGTTCGGGCGTGCGCCGTCGGGACGCGGCCGTGACGACGGCGCCTTCGGCGAGGAAGGCCCGGACGATCGCGAGGCCGATGCCCTTGCTCGCACCGGTCACGAGGACGCGCTTGCCCGTGAGTTGCAGATCCATGTCCGACTCCTGGTTCGACTGGGTGGTGCGACGGCACAACTGCATCACGGAGGTCTGAAGTGTGTCAATATCTGCGACACATGAGTCTCACTTATTCCTCGGTAAGGTGGGCACGTCACTGGAGGTGGGATGACCGAGGCACTACACCCGCGTCGGGTGCGGGCGGACGCGGAGCGCAGCACGGCCCGGATCCTGGAGGCCGCCGTCGCCGTGCTCGCGGTCGACCCGAACGCGACGCTGGAGCGGATCGCCGACGCGGCGGGCCTGGCCCGCGCCACCGTCCACCGCCGCTTCTCGTCCCGCAAGGCGCTGCTGGCGGCCGTGACCGACCAGCTCAACGAGCGCTACCTGCTCGGCATCAAGCAGGCGCGGGTCGAGACGGCACCACCCGCCGTCGCGCTGCACCGCCTGACGGAGCGGGTGTTCGAACTCAAGATCAGCCACCGCTTCGCCATGGAATTGACCGCCGACCCCGAGCGTCGGACACCCCCGCTCAGCGCGGAAGTCCTCGACGGCCTGGACCTGCTCTTCACCCGCCTCCACACCGCGGGCGCGATCACCGCCACCAGCCCCGGCTGGTGCCGTCAGGTCTACCTGGCCCTCCTGCACGAGGTGGACGCCCTGCCCAGCGGCTCACCGGAGCTGGGCGGGGCGACCGATCCGACCGAGGAGATCGGCGCTCGGTCCGACCTCCTGGTCCGGACCGTGCTCGGCGCACTCGGCGGCACGTCCTGACCGGTCACCGGTCGGACGACGTGGTGGGTTCGCGGCCGAGGGCGTCCAGCCGTTGTCGGACGCGGTCCGCGTCGTCGGGGCGCTGCTGGGCCTGGTAGAGGTCGAACGCCTGCCGCCACGCCGTGCCCGCCCGGTCGTGGTGCCCGAGCGCGTGGTGCGTGTGGCCGACGCGTTCGAGGGTGTTGGCCTCGTGGTAGTCGTGGTTGAGGTCGCGGAGCAGGACGAGCGCCTGGTGGTAGAAGTCGAGCGCCTCGGTCCGACGGCCGGTGTGGTGGGCGATGTAGCCCATGCCGTCCAACGTGGTCGCCTCCAACTCGCGGTCGTGGTGGCGACGCGCCAGCGCCAAGGCGGCCTCGCCGTGGGGGCGGGCCCGCCGGTAGTCGCCCAACTGGGCCTGGTGCCAGCTGACCTGGGTGTGGGCCCAGGCCTCCCACACCGGCATGTCGAGGGACTGGAACAGGCGCAGCGCGGGCGTGGCGTGTTCCAACGCCCGCCGGTCGTCGCCGCGCTCCTCCCAGAGACCGGCGAGGAGGTGGTGGGCGTGGGCCTGGCCGCAGGTGTCGTCGGTCCGCTCGCTGACCGCGAGGGCGTCGTGCAGGTGCCGCAGAGCCTCGGCGTGGAGTCCTGTTGCGGCGCAAGCGTTTCCGAGGCGTCTACGGGCCAGGGTCTGGGCTGCGCCGTCGCCCGTCTGGTCCGCTGAGGCCACGGCCGTTCGCCACACCGCCACGGCGTCGCGGTAGTTGCCCCGCCTGCGGAAGAACGTGTCCAGCGCCCACGCCAGGTGCCAGACCGACGTGTGCCAACCGTGCCCGGCGGCCAACTTCTGCACGGCGAGGAGGTTCGGGAACTCGGTGGTCAGCCACTCCATCGCGGTGGTCTCGTCGGCGAACTCCCTTGGGACGCAACCGGTGCCGGGGTCGCCGATCCGGATCGGCTCCCGGAGCGGGTCCAGGACCCGCTCGGCGGCGAACGCGGTGTGCACGGCGAAGTCGGTCAACCGCCGCAGCGCGGAGTCGGCCGACGGCTGGGCGCGTTCCGCCGCGTACAGCCGGACGAGGTCGTGCATCCGGTACCGACCGGGGACGTGCTGGTCGACCAGGTGCGCCTGTTCCAGGTCGCGCAGCAGGGTCCGGGCGCGGGCGGTGGGCAACGCCGTGAGGCTCGCGACGGCGTGCAGGTCGATGTCCGCGCCGGGGAAGAGGCCGAGCGCGCCGAACACTCCGGCCGCGTCGGCGGACAGGGCTTGGCAGGACCACGAGAACACGGCCCGGAGGCTCACCAGGTCGTCGCCCGTGTCCAGGCCGTCCAGCACGTGCTCGCGCAGTTCGTCGGCCAGGACGGACAGGGGGAAGGTCGGGTGCGTGGTGGCGCGGGCCGCCACGATGCCGATCGCCAGCGGCAGACCGGCGCACCGGGCCAGCAGGTCGGCCGTGACACCGGGTTCGGCCGCCGGTCGGTCCTCGCCGAGGTGTCGGACGAGCACCTGGCGCGCTTCGTGATCGGGCAGCCGGTCCAGGTCCAGCGATCGCGTGCCGTGCGCGGCGACCAGGCCGCTGAGGCGCCCGCGGCTGGTGATCAGCACGGTGCACGTCGGGCTGCCGGGCAGCAGGGGGACCACCTGGGCGCTGTCGGCGGCGTTGTCCAGGAACACCAGCATCCGCTTGTCCGCGACCAGGCTGCGGTACAGCCCGACCTGCGCGTCCAGGTCGGGCGGGACCGTGGTGGCACCGAGCGCGTCGAGGAAACCGCGGACCGCCGTCGCGGTCGGCACCGGCCTTCCGGTGGGGTCGAACCCGCGGAGGTCGACGTGCAGTTGGCCGTCGGGGAACCGGTCGAGGTGCGCGTGCGCCCAGTGCAACGCCAACCACGTCTTGCCGATCCCGCCTATCCCGCCGATCGCCACGGTGTCCTGGCCCAGCGCGGCGTCCAGGTGGGCCAGCTCGCGGGTGCGGCCGGTGAACAGCCGCGGTCGGGCCGGGAGTTGTTGGGGCACAACGGATCGCGTGACGGGAGCGACGAGTGCCGGGTCGGTCGCGAGGACCTGCTCGTGCAGGCGGCGCAGCGGGGGACTGGGGTCGGTGCCGAGGTCGTCCGCCAACCGGCCGCGCACCCGCCGGTAGTGCTCCAGCGCGTCGGCCGGGCGACCGCTCCGGTACAGGGCGACCATGAACTGACCCGCCAGCCGTTCGTCCAACGGGTTCGTGGCCGTCCACGCCGACAGGTCGGGCAGCAGCGCGGCGTGCAGCCCGAGGCGGAGCCGGACGTCGACGAGGTCGAGCCGGGCCGCGTGGCGGTGGTGGACCAGCGTGGCGCGCGTGGCGTCCAGCCAGGCGGTCGCCAGACCGGCGAACGGTTCCCCGTGCCACAGGTCCAAGGCCTGGTCGAGCAGCGCGGCAGCCCGGCTGTCGTCGGTGGCGGTGCGCCCCTCCTCGACCAGCCGGTGGAACCGGTGCAGGTCCACCACGTCGGGCTCGACGGTGAGCTGGTAGCCCGCCGCCTTCCGGGCGATCGTCACCTCCGCGGCGGGGGCCAACGCGGTGCGGAGCAAGGTGATGCTGTGCTGGACGGCGGCACGCGGGTGGCGGGGGAGACGGCGGTCGCCCCAGACCCGGTCGACGAGTTGGTCGACCGAGACCGCGTGGTTCGCCTCGACCAGCAGCACCGCCAGCACGCAGCGCAGCTGCGCGTAGCCGATGGCGAGCGGCTGGTCGCGGACGTGCGCCTCGACATCGCCGAGCAGACGGAACCGCACGGCCATCCGGTCTCCTCCCCACGCCCTGGAGAGCAATGCATACCGGGTCCGACCCGACCCGCTCAAGCACCTTGGTTCGGTGCGGTGGTGGGGACCCCAGGCGGACGGAGCTTCCGCCTGGGGTCGGCCGATCCGGTCAGCGGATGTCGGGAGGCGTCACGGCCAGATCTGCCACCACTGGTCGTTGTAGCCCAGGATGCAGTTGTAGTTCACGGCGTTCCCGCCGTTCTGGCCCTGGTTGGAGGGAACGGCGAGGCAGCGGCCGCTCTTGTAGTTGCGGAGCCGGTAGTGGACGTTGTCGGGCATGAGCTCGGGCAGCCACCACTGGTCGTAGTAGCCGTCGACGCAGTCGTACTGCACGACGCGCGCGCCGTTGCTCGGGTTCGACGCGGCGACGCACCGGTCGGTGCGCTGGTTGCGGATCCGGTAGTAGCCGGGTGCGGCGTCGATGGGCTCGAAGCGCCAGTACTGGTCGCTGTACTCGGCGTAGCAGTCGTAGTGGATCAGGGGTTTGCCGTTGGTGTTGTCCGCCGAGTTCACGGCGAGGCACTTGCGGTGGTAGTCGTTGATCAGGTTCTGGTACGTGCCCGGTGTGATGCCCCGCGCCACCGGTTGCTCCTGCGCGGCGGCGGCCGGTGCCAGGCACAGCGCTGTCACCGCGGCCAGCGCGAACGCCAACGCCTTGCGTGACCAGGTGCTCATCCATCCTCCATGGGAACGAGCGGGTGCGACTCGCCCAGCGTCGCGGCCGTCGAGTGAGCGTTTCGTTGGTGTCGCGTGAGTGCGCAGGTCAGGAGCCTCGGGGTCGCTTCTGGGGTGAATCAGGCGAGGCTCAGGGGAAACCCTGATGGCACGGCGCGCCCGTCAGGAGAGGCTGGGAGTCGTCAAGGGGACATCCGCACTTCGAGGGGAATCATGAGCGAATCCAAGCCCGAGGCCACCCGCACCGCCGTCGACTCCGTGGTCGACGCCGTCCGCGGCCTGGTCAGCGAGGGCGTGAACCACCGCGTGGTCGTGCGCGACAGCAAGGACGCCGTGGTGCTGGAGGTGCCCGCGGCCCTCGGGTTGGTCGCGGTGCTGGCCGCTCCGGTGGTCACCACGATCGGCATCGGCGCCGCGCTGGCGGGCAAGTGCGGGATCAAGCTGGAGAACCGCCGTCAGCTCGGCGGCCAGCCCGCGACGACGGGCGACGCCGAGCAGGTGTAACAGGCAAGGCCGATGGGTGGCACCGTCCTCGACGGTGCCACCCATCGTGCTGTGGTCGACTTCGGAGGTAAACCAACCAGGTGGTTGACATGGTGCGGCGGGCGCGCCTATCGTGCAAATCAACCATCCAGTTGGATTAGATGCCACGTTCCGGAGCGGATCCATGAGCCTCACCGACTTCCGCACGCTGCGGGTGATCGGGACCTACCTGGGCAAGCACCCCGGTCTCCGCGACCGGCTGGTCATCGCGACCAAGTTCGCGCTCACCATGGACCAGCACGACCCCAACAGCGGCGGCACCGGCCGCAAGGCGGTCCGCCGCCACGTCGAGGACTCGTTGACTCGGCTGGGTACGGACTACCTGGACCTGTACTGGCAGCACAACTGGGACCGGCACACGCCGTTGGAGGAGACCATCTCCACGCTGGACGACCTGGTCCGCGAGGGCAAGGTGCGCTACGTCGGCCTGTCCGACACGCCCGCGTGGGCGGTGGCCCGCATGGCGACGCTGGCCGAGTGGCGCGGGTGGACCCCGATCGCCGCCATCCAGGTCGAGTACAACCTCCTGGAACGCACCTCCGAGGGTGAACTGTTCGGCGCGGCAAGGGAACTCGGCCTCGGTGTCATGCCATGGAGCCCGCTCGCGAACGGGGTCCTCTCGGGCAAGTACACCAGGAACGACCCGAACCCGGCCGGGTCCGGCCGCGGGATGTTCGTGGCCAAGCACCTCACCGAGCGGACGTGGGCCGTGGTCGACGTGCTCGGCCGGATCGCCGCGGCGCACGACACCACGGTCGCCGCGACCGCGTTGGCCTGGGTGCGGCAGCAGCCGTTGGTCACCTCCACCGTCATCGGAGCCCGCACGGTCGAGCAGGTGACCGCGAACCTGGCCTCGCTCGACGTCACCCTGACCGCCGGGGAGTTGGCCGAACTCGACGCGCTGACCACGCCGGAGCTGAACTTCCCGGCGGCGTTCCTGCGCGACCTCGGCGTTCCCGCGCAGCAGGGGGCCACGACGATCAACGGCGTCCGCGCGTAGGGGCGGGGGATGGCCTACGACTCCGCCGCCACCAGGGAGCGCCTGCTCGACGCGGCGTTCCGGGAGTTCGCCGCCAGGGGGCTGGCGGGCGCGCGCGTCGACCGGATCGCGACCGCCGCGCGGGCGAACAAGCAGGCCGTCTACGCCTACTTCGGCTCGAAGGACGGCCTGTTCGACGCCGTGCTCGCCGACCGGTTCGGCGAGCTGTCCGAGACCGTGCCGTTCACCCCGGACGACGTGCCGGGGTACGCGGGAGCGCTGGTCGACGCGCTGGCCGCCACACCGGAACTGCTGAGGCTCGCCCGCTGGCGCTCACTGGAACGCGCCGAACCCACGCCGGGCGAGATCGAGGTCCACCTGCTGCGCGCCCGTCAACTGCGAGCAGCGCTGGACCTGCCGGACGACCGGACGGCGTCCGCCCTGTTCGAGATCATCGTGGGGATCTGCTCCGCGTGGGCGGCCTCGCCGGTGCACGACTCGGCCGACCGGGACCTCGTGGTGGCCTCCGTTGCCGCGATCGTGGCCGCTGACCTCGGCGGCCCGCGGCTCAGTCCAGCAGTTCGCGGGCGATCGCGGTCGCGGCGCGGGTCACCGACGCCCGGTGGCGCTTGAGCCGGGCCGCCGACTCGGTGCCCGTGGGCGTGCGGATGGGGACCGCGGTGGTGTTCCAGACCTGCGCGAGGGCCAGGACCAGCATCAGGACGTCGGTGGTGGTCTCCACCCGCGCGCCGCGGGCCGCTGCCAGCTCCTTGGCCTTCTCCACGTGCGCGTCGACCATGTCGGGGGACGGCTCGGGGCGTTCGAGGGCGCGCCACTGGGCGAGCCGGAGGATGCCGGGGTGCGCGACGAAGTGGTCGAACAGCGCGCCGACGTAACCGGGGAGGTCGTCGACGTCGAACGGCACCAGGTCGGCGAGCGCTTGCAGGCGGGCGTTCAGCACCGCGTCGAACAGCGCGTCCTTCGACCCGAAGTAGGCGTAGATGGCCTGCTTGTTCGCCTCCGCGGCGGCGGCGATCCGGTCGACCCTGGCACCCGCCAGGCCGCGCTCCACGAACTCGTCGTAGGCGGCGTCCAACAACCGCGCGCGGGTGGCCGCCGAGTCGTATCCCATGGCACGCATTAAACCACCCGGATAGTTTTCGTCAGGCGCGTCGACGACACGGCGGCCGGCGGGCTAGGCGGGGAAGTCGGTGGACGCGGCGAGGGACCTGCCCGCGTCGAGCTCGTCGATGCGGTCGGTCAGCGCGCCGCGGATCGCGGCGTAGGCGTCGCTGCCGAGGGCGATGCGGCGTGGAGCCGGGGTGGTGGCGGCCGAGGCGATGATCGCGGCGGCGACCCTCGCCGGATCGCCGAGCGCCGAGGCGGTGAGGTCGCCGCCGGGGGCTTCCAGGTACCGGCGCGTCTGCCCGACGGGGGTGTCGGCGTAGGCGTCGAGGCCGTCGGCGAGCGCCATCGCCGCGCTGAAACCGGTGCGGACCATGCCGGGCTCGACCATCGTGATGCCGACGCCGAGCGGTTCGACCTCGCCGATCACCGACTCCAGGAAGCCCTCCACGCCCCACTTCGAGGCGTGGTAGAGGCTGCCGCCGGGGGTGGAGAGGTGGGCTCCCATGGTGGTGTTCTGGATGAACCGGCCACCGCCCTGCGCCCGCAGGTGGGGGAGTGCGGCGCGGAGGAGGTGGATCGGCGCGGTCATGTTGACCGCGATCTGCTCGTCGATCGCCTCGTCGGACATCTCCTCGGCCGCGCCGAACGCGCCCCGCCCGGCGTTGGAGAAGATCACGTCGACGCGGCCGAGGTCGTCGAACGCGCGGTCGACGACCAGTCGCAGCGCGGCGGTGTCGCGGACGTCGAGCCGAGCAGTCCACAGGAGGTCCGGGTAGGCCGTGCCGAGGTCGGCCAACGACTCCGGCCGCCGCACCGGAGCCGCGACCCGGTGACCGCCCGCCAGCAGCTGCTCGGTGACGGCTCGCCCGATGCCCGTCGACGCTCCGGTCACGAACCAGGTAGGCGCGGTCATGTCTGCTCCTTCAATCCAACTGGATGGTTTAGTCGGACTGTAGGGCGGTTCGCGCGGGAAGTCAACCAGATGGTTGGTTTATGCCGGTCCTGCTTGCACCTCGGGGACGCCTGATGCATTATGGTCGTACGATTACATTATGACCGTAATTCAATCGGTCGCCCGAGCCGCCACCCCGGCGGCCTGAAGCAAGGATTCGCGATGTCTGCTGCACGGTGGAACGCCGCCGACCTGCCCGATCTGTCCCACTGGACAGTGATCGTCACCGGCGCTTCCAGCGGGTTGGGCGAGGTCACCGCCAGGGAGTTGGCCCGTGTCGGCGCTCGGGTCGTGCTCGCCGTCCGCGACACCGCCAAGGGGGAGCGGGTCGCCGCGGCCATGCCGGGCAAGACGGAGGTGCGCCAGTTGGACCTGGGCGACCTCGCGTCGGTGCGGGCGTTCGCCGAGGCGTGGACCGGCGACCTGGACGTGCTGATCAACAACGCCGGGATCATGGACGCCCCGGAAGGGCGCACCGCGGACGGGTTCGAGCCGCAGATGGGCACGAACTACCTGGGGCCGTTCGCGTTGACGACCCTGCTGCTGCCGCACATCACCGACCGCGTGGTCACGGTCTCGTCGTTCCTGCACGAGCAGGGCCGGATCGACCTCGACGACCTGAACGCGGAGCGACGGCCCTGCAACGCCTCACGGGCGTACAACGACTCCAAGCTCGCCGACCTGGTGTTCGCGCTGGAGTTGCAGCGCCGCCTCACCGCCGCGGGCAGCCGGGTCCGTTCGCTGGCCGCGCACCCCGGCCTGTCCAACACCAGCCTGCTCGACCACAGCCGGACCTTCTCCGCGCGGATGATGAGCCTCGTCGGGCAGGACGTGGAGCGGGGCGCGCTGCCCACGCTCTACGCCGCGACCCAGGACCTACCGGGCGGCACCTATGTGGGCCCCAACGGGTTCCGGCACCTGCGGGGCCACCCGGAAACCGCCCGGCCGTCGAAGGCCGCTCGGGACCCCGAACTCGGCCGCGGGCTGTGGGAGCTGTCGGAACGGCTGGTCACGCGCCGGGCGGGCTAGAGGGTGTCGATCAGCGTCATCGCCGCCCGAACGCCCTGCTCCAGCAGGTGGGCCGAGAGCTTCTCGTCGGTGATGGCGCGGGCCAGTTGCAGGGTGCCGACCAGCGAGCCGAACACGGCGAGGGCCTTCACCCTGCGGACTTCGGGGTCGTCGTCGACCAGGTGGGCCGCGACCACGTCGACCAGGGCCAGCAGTCGGCGGGTGTAGGCGTCGCGCGTGGCCTCGGGACGTCGTCCGATCTCGTCGAGCAGGGCAGCGGAAGGGCACCCCTCGGCCCGCTGGTCGCGGTGGGAGAGGTCGAGGTAGTCGCGGACGACCCCTTCGAGCCCCCGCTCCTCCACGGCGGCCGTCATGGCCGCGCGCTGCCCTTCGAGCGCCTGTTCGACGACCTCGCGCACCAGGTCTTCCTTGGACTCGAAGTGCGCGTAGAACGCCCCGTTGGTCAGCCCGGCGTCGGACATGACGCCCGCCAGCCCCACGGCCGAGATCCCCTCGTCGCGGAAGCGCCGCGAGGCCACCTCCGTGATCCGCTGCCGGGTGGCCTCCTTGTGGCCCTTCTCGTACCGCACCGTCGCCTCCGCTGTCGCTCGCTCCACTTCATCGTACGGTCATACTGGAGAATTACGACCGTACGACGGGGGTGGTCGGGCTCAGTGGGCGTCCTTGGGGGTCTGGGCCTGCTGGGCGATGGTCAGCTGCCGTTGGAGCTCCTCGATCTGCCGCTGGATCCGACTCGTCTCGGACTCCTGTCCGACGACGGCGGCCGGGCTCGGCGGAGGAAGCGAGGTCACCTGTGCGCCGTGGTCCTCGTCGTGCCCGCCCGAGGTCTCGGCCTTGAGGATCCTCGCGGACCTGCCGAGTGACCGGGCCATCTCGGGCAGCTTCTTGCTGCCGAACAGCAGGACGATCACCCCCGCGATGATGAGCAGTTCGGTCGCTCCGAGGTTGCCCACGTGACTTCTCCTCCGTTGCCGTGCGGCTGTGCTCTTCTCCAGTGTCACCGGGGGCGGGTGCGAACGCTGTGAACTCGCGAAACCCTTGTCCGACAGGAGGAATCGGACGTTTGGCCCATTGTGGTGACCACTTCCCAATCCGGCGTTGCCGTTGTGTTTCCACCGTGCGAGCGATATGTTAACGCTCACATTTGACGACGCCTTCACGTCGAGCACCGCCGGCTCGACGGGCCGAACCCCGCTCCCCGCGCCCCGACGCGCGTGGACGAGGTGTCCGGCCCACTCGTCCGGCAGTCACCTCAACGGGAAGAGGTCAACAATGGCTCGACAGCGTGGAATGCGGCGCTTGCGCGTGGCAGCCGCCTTGGGTTCGCTCGTCGCCGGTCTGCTCGTCACGGTCGGCACCTCGCAAGCGGCCACCCAGGGACCTTGCGACATCTACGCCTCGGGCGGCACGCCGTGCGTGGCCGCCCACAGCACCACCAGGGCGCTGTACGGCTCCTACACCGGGTCGCTCTACCAGGTCAGGCGCTCGTCGGACAGCGCGACCCGCGACATCGGCCCGCTCGGCGCGGGCGGTGTGGCCGACGCTGGCGCCCAGGACTCCTTCTGCGCCAACACCACGTGCCTCATCACGGTGATCTACGACCAGTCCGGGCGGAACAACCGCCTCACCCAGGCGCCTCCCGGCGGGTTCAACGGTCCGGCTCCGGGCGGCTACGACAACCTCGCCAACGCGACCGCCGCGCCGATCACCGTCGGCGGCCACAAGGCCTACGGCGTCTACGTCGCGCCCGGCACGGGGTACCGCAACAACAACACCAACGGCGTGGCCACCGGCGACCAGCCGGAGGGCATGTACGCGATCTTCGACGGCACGCACTACAACGGCGGCTGCTGCTTCGACTACGGCAACGCCGAGCGCAACAGCAGGGACAACGGCAACGGCACGATGGAGGCCATCTACTTCGGCAACATCAAGGTCTGGGGCTACGGCACCGGCAACGGCCCGTGGATCATGGCCGACTTGGAGAACGGCCTGTTCTCCGGGATCAACCCCGGTTACAACGCCAACGACCCGAGCATCGGCCACCGCTTCCTGACCGCGATCGTCAAGGGGGAGCCCAACCACTGGGCCATCCGGGGCGGCAACGCGCAGTCCGGTGGGCTGTCGACCTTCTACAACGGGGCGCGCCCCAACGCCTCCGGCTACAACCCGATGAAGAAGGAAGGCGCCATCATCCTCGGGATCGGCGGCGACAACAGCGTCGGCGCCCGCGGCACCTTCTACGAGGGCGTGATGACCTCCGGCTACCCGTCGGACGCCACCGAGAACGCGGTGCAGGCCAACATCGCCGCCGCGGGCTACAGCACCGGCTCGGGCTCCGGCGGGACGGGGCTGACCCCCGGCTCGACCGTGTCCCTGCGCGCCACCACCGCGTGCTGCACCGGCCGCTACCTCCACCACACCGGCTCCACAGTGGACACCGCCGTGATCGCCGGTGGCAGTTCGAGCACCGAGAAGGGCAACGCCTCCTGGACCGTCCGGGCGGGGCTGGGCAACAGCTCCTGCGTGTCCTTCGAGTCCAGGAACACCTCCGGGCAGTACCTGCGCCACCGCAACTTCCAGCTCTACCTGAACGCCAACGACGGCGGCTCCACCTTCGCCCAGGACGCGACGTTCTGCCCGGAGCCCGGCCGCAACGGCCAGGGCGCCTCCTTGCGGTCGGTGAACTACGGCGACCGGTACGTCCGCCACTACGTCAACCTCGGCTACATCGCCAACACCAGCGGCTCCAACACCTTCGACAGCCCCACCTTGTTCGACGACGACGTGAGCTGGGTGGTCGCCTCGCCCTGGGCGTCCTAGACGGCCAGGGGGCCACCGCCACTTGTTATCGCTAACAGAGAGTCCTCTCGTCACGCCGTGAGGCGTCCGTCGTGGATGGTCGCGACGCTGTCGACGGCGGCGAGGTGGCTCCGGTCGTGGGTGACCAGGACGGTGGCGGTGGCCCGCAGGCGGGTCAACCGGGTGATGAGGTCGACCACGGCCGCGCCGCGCTCGTGGTCGAGGGCGCTGGTCGGTTCGTCCACGAGGAGCACGGCGGGGTCGTTCATCAGCGCTCGGGCGACGTTGACGCGTTGGCGCTGGCCGCCGGAGAGCTGGTGGGGACGGCGGTCGGCGTGGTCGGCGAGGCCCACCGCGTCGAGCAGGTCCAGCGCCCGTGGGAGCGCCTTGGCGGGGCGGTGGCCGACGAGCCCGGCCACGACCTGGAGCTGCTCGACGGCGGTGAGCGCGGGCAGCAGGTTGGGCTGCTGGAAGACGATGCCGATCCGGTGGCGGCGCAGGGCGGCGAGCCCGCCGCGGGTCAGGCCCTCGGTCGTGGCGCCCCCGATGGCGACGGAGCCGCCGTCGGGGGTGACGAGGGTCGCGGCGACCGCGAGGAGGCTGGACTTGCCCGAGCCCGACGGTCCGATCACGGCGGTGACCGTGCCCGCGGGCACGTGCAGGGAGACGCGGTCGAGCGCGGTCAGCCGCGTGTCGCCGTCGGGGTAGGTGAGGGTGACGTCGGTCAGGGTGAGGCTCATCGGACGCTCCCGAGCGCGGTCAGCGGGTCGACGGTGGTGACGCGGCGGACGGCCAGCGCGGCGCCGAGCGCGCCGAGCAGCACGGTGGCGGCCGCGGGAGTGAGGACGGTCGCGGGGTCGAGCCGGAAGGGCACGCTGCCGCCCGCGAGCAGCGCCCCGGCGGTGGCGGCGAGGGCGGTGCCCACGAGGGTCCCCGCGACCAGCAGGACGAGGGCTTGGCCCAGCGCGTCGCGCAGCAGGGCGGAGGTGGGTGCGCCGAGCGCTTTGAGCACGGCGATGTCGCCGCCGCGCTGGATGGTCCAGACGGTGAAGAACGCGCCGACGACCAGGGCCGAGATGGCGAACAGGAAGCCGCGCACGAGTTGCAGGGAGCCGTTCTCCGAGCTGTAGGAACCGATGGCCGACACCGAGTCGTCCTTGGTGAGCGTCCGGGTGCCCGCCGCGGCGTCGGTGGCGGCGACGTCGACGGCCGCGGTCCTCAAGGCGATGACCGTCGCGGCGGTGCCCGAGACGTGCTGCCAGGTGGCCAGGCCGGTCCACCCGACCGGCACGTGGCTGAAGGAGGCGTCACCGCGCACGGCCGTGACGGTCAACTCGCGACCCGCGATGGTGACCGTGTCGCCGGTGGCGAGGCCGAGGTCCTCCGCGGCCGTGGTGGACAGCGCCACGGACCGGTCGTCGACGGCCACCTCCTGGACGAGGGTGGAACCGGGGCGCACACCGAAGAGCGCGACCGGCGCGGTGCGGGAGCCCGCGGTGGCCTTGGTGGTGGTGATGCCCAGGGGTTCGGCCGAGAGCACGCCCGGAGCGGCGGCCCACCGCCGCACTTGCGCGTCGGTGACGGTGGAGTCCGAAAAGGACACGTCCTGCCCGTCGGCGAACGCGATCCGGTCCACGGGCAGGTCGGTGATCGCGGACACGTTCTGCCGCCCGAGGCCCGCCGTCAACCCGGACAGCAGTCCCACGAGCAGGGTGATGAGCACGATGACCGCCCCCATCAGGGCGAAGCGGCCCTTGGCGAACCTCAGGTCTCGAAGAGCGACGAACACGGGTGGGCTGCCTTCCGACGTGACGGCGGGGGAACGCGTCCCACTGTCGTCGCGGCGGCCCCCCGCCCGCCTCTGGCGCAGGAGGGCGGTCGACGGCTCGGAAGACACCCCGGCGATTACCACTTTCGACAGAGGCGAACCTCGGCCACCGCGTTTAAGCTGGGCAAACCGTGACCACGACCGCCGCTCCCGCTCCGATCAGCCGAGTGCTGACCTGGTGCCTGCACCTGCTCGTCGGGTGCCTGCTCAGCCTCACCGCCGTCCGGGCCGTGCTCGCCGGGTCGCCGAACGCGGCGGCCGTCGTGGCGCTCGCCGCGGCGCTGGGAGCGGTGTACGCCGCCGGTCCGCTCGTGCCGCGCGTGCGGACGTCACGCCGTGCCGCGGCGGTGTGGTCGGCCGCCGTCGGCGGGGTGTGGGTGGCGCTGCTGGCGTTGACCGCCGACGCGGTGTGGATCGCCTTCCCCTTGTACCTCCTGCAACTGCACCTGCTGTCGCGCCGGGCGGGTCTCGCCGCGGTCGCGGCCACGGCGGCGGTCGCGATCACCGGTTTCGCCGCGCACGCCGGTGCGTTCACCCCGGCTGCCGCCATCGGTCCCGCGCTGGGAGCCGCCGTGGCGGTCGCGGTCGTGTGGGGCTACCAGGCCCTCTACCAGGAGAGCGAACGGCGGCGCGTGCTCATCGGCGAACTCACCGCCACCCGCGCCGACCTGGCCGAGGCGCAGCACACGGCGGGCGTGCTCGCCGAACGCGAGCGCCTGGCGCGGGAGATCCACGACACCCTCGCCCAAGGGCTGTCCAGCATCCAACTCCTGCTGAGCGCCGCCGAACGCGCCCTGCCCGACCGGCCGGGGAAAGCCGCGGCGCACGTCCACCAGGCCCGGCAGTCGGCGGTGGACAACCTCGCCGAGGCCCGCCGCTTCGTCGCCGCCCTCGCCCCGCCCGCGCTGGAGGCGGCCTCCCTCGCCGACGCGCTGGAACGCCTGTGCGCCACCACCTCCACCCGCCACCGGCTCACCGTCCGCTTCCACCTCACCGGTGATCCCGCGCCGCTGCCCATGGCCCACGAGGTCGCCCTGCTGCGCATCGCCCAGTCGGCGCTGGCCAACACCGTCCGGCACGCGCTGGCCGTCACCGCCGACGTCACCCTCAGCTACTTCGACGACCACGTCGCCGTGGACGTCGTCGACGACGGCACCGGGTTCCGCCCGGACACCGGCACCGACGGCTTCGGCCTGGCGGCCATGCGCGCGCGGACCAACGCCCTCGGCGGCACCCTCACCATCGAGACCTCCCCTGGCCACGGCACCGCCCTCGCCGCGACCCTGCCCCTCACCGCCGCCCTGGACAGCCGGTGACCATCCGACTCCTGCTCGCCGACGACCACCCCGTGGTGCGCGCGGGCCTGCGAGCCGTGCTGGAGACCGAGCCCGACCTGGTGATCGTGGCCGAGGCGGCCACCGCCGAGGAGGCCGTCGACCTCGCGGGCAGGGGAGACGTGGACGTGGTCCTGATGGACCTGCGGTTCAAGGACGGCATGACCGGCGCGGAGGCGACCGCCGCCATCACCGCCCGTCCCGGCGCGCCTCGCGTCCTGGTCGTCACGACCTACGACACGGACGCCGACACCCTGCCCGCCATCGAGGCGGGCGCGACGGGCTACCTCCTCAAGGACGCGCCGCCCGAGGACCTCGCCGCGGCCGTGCGCACCGCCGCGGCGGGCCACACCACCCTGGCCCCCGCTGTCGCCAACCGGCTCGTGCACCGCCTGCGCACCCCCGGCACCACCCTGACCCGCCGGGAGGCCGAGGTCCTCGCCCTCGTGGCAGACGGCCTGTCCAACCAGGCCATCGGCAGCCGCCTGCACCTGACCGAGGGCACCGTGAAGTCCCACCTGGCCCGCGTCTACACCAAGCTCGACGTCGGCTCCCGCACCGCCGCCATCGCCGCCGCCACCGACCTCGGCATCCTCCGCCGCCGAGGCTGAAGCGGGGACCGGAGCCGCGGTGCGGGCGTGGCGGCCGTTCGGTCGTGACCCCGCTGGGCTGTCCGGTTCCTTCTGCCGCCGTGCGCATCGGGATCCCGCAGGTGATGGGCGTGACGGTGTTACGCGGTGTCCTGGCACCGCGATGGACCGACCGGTACGCCGACGCCCCTGCCGGTCAAGGAGACCCCGTGCGCCAGAAACGACGCTTGCCCTCGGTCCTGCTGGCCGTGCTGGCGGTGGTCTCGTCCTCGGTCACCGGTGTGGGCTCACCGGCGCGGGCGACGCCGGCGCCCACCCCGCCGCGGGTCGCGGCGGCACTGGCCGATCCGGCACCGGGCGCCTCCTCCTACGCGTACGACGCCGCGGGCAGACTGGTCGGCGTCGTCGCGGCCGACGGGTCGATCGCCCGCTACAGCTACGACGCCGCGGGCAACATCACGTCCGTCGACCGGTTGGGCACACCCGCGATCGCGGTGCTGTCCGCGGTCCCGAGCCGGGTGCGCGCGGGGGACACGGTCACCCTCACCGGCAAGGGCTTCGGCACCACGGTCGCGGCGAACACCGTCAAGATCAACGGCACCACCGCCACGGTCAAGACCGCCGCCGCCGACAAGCTCACGGTCACCGTGCCCTCCGCCGCGACCAGCGGCTCGGTCACCGTCACCACCTCGGCCGGGACGGCCACGCTCGCCGGCATCACCGTCATCGCCAACGACAAACCCACGATCTCCGGCTTCACCCCGACCACCGCCACCCCCGGCACCAGCGTCACGCTCACGGTGACCAACCCGGACCCGGAGTTCGCCAACAACCTGGTGCGGGTCAACGGCATCCTCGCCGCCGTCACCGCCAGGACCGCGACCACCCTGACGGTCACCGTGCCGCCGGGCGTCGGCAGCGGAACCGTGCAGCTGAGCACCCCGGCGGGCACGGCCACCAGCACCGCCGTGCTGGTTGTGCCCCCGGCTCCGTCGACCCCTGCCGACCTGGACACCGCCGCCTCCATCCCAGTCGGCACCTCCACCCCCGTGGCGGTCGCCGCGGGCAAGTACGCGCTGCGCTACTTCTCCGCCGCCGACGGCGAGCGGTTCGCCGTGCAGCTCGACGGCGGCACGTTCGGCTACTGCGGCCTCGACTCCTGGTCGTTCGACGAGCGCAACAAGCAGACCGGCTCGGCGGGCTGCGTCGGCGGGACCGGCTGGATCGAGCCCGGCCCGAAGACCGGCGCGGGCCTGCGGTCCGTGCTGGTGCGCAACACGACCGGCTCGGCGGGCACCACGAACATCACGATCCACAAGGTGCCCAACGACCTCGCCGCGGGCGCGCAGTCGCTCGCGGGTGTGGCGAAGACCGTCACGATCGCCAGCCCCGGCCAGAACGCCTACACCACGTTCACCGGCGCGGTGAACCAGCGCGTGCTGATCCAGTCGTCCAACGCCTCCCCGGCGTTCGGCTGCTGCGGGCTGAACTGGTGGCTGGAAGCGCCGGACGGCACGCGCGTGGGCTCCACGCTCTACCCGAACTACACGCTCAACACCACGACCCTGACCCAGGCGGGCACGTACAAGATCTGGATGGACCCGTCCGGCCCGTCCGTCGGCTCGCTCACCTTCACCGCCTGGAACGTCCCCGCCGACCTCAACGCGGGAGCCCAACCCCTGGACGGCACGGCGAAGACCGTCACCATCGCCGATCCGGGCCGCAACGCCTACACCACCTTCGCGGGCACGGCCGGTCAGCGCGTGCTCATCCAGTCCTCCAACGGGTCGCCCGCCTTCGGCTGCTGCGGCCTGACCTGGTGGCTCGCTGCCCCCGACGGCACGCGGGTCGGCTCCACGTTCTACCCCGGCTACACGCTCAACACGACCACGCTGCCGCAAACGGGCACCTACAAGGTGATCGTCGACCCGAACGACGTGCTCGTCGGCTCGCTGACCTTCTCCGCCTGGACCGTCCCGGCCGACGCCGACGCGGGCACCCTGCCGTTGAACGGCACGGCCAAGACGGTGACAACGGGCACCCCTGGCCAGAACGGGTTCGCCACGTTCGCGGGTACGACGGGTCAGCGGGTGTTGATCCAGTCGTCCAACGCCTCTCCGGCGTTCGGCTGCTGTGGCCTCACCTGGTGGTTGCAGGCTCCGGACGGCAGTCGGGTGGGTTCCACGTTCTACCCGAACTACACGCTGAACACGATCGCGTTGCCGCAAACGGGTACCTACAAGGTGTTCGTGGATCCGAGCGACGCGTTGGTCGGGTCGATCGACTTCAAGGCCTGGGATGTCCCGGCTGACGCGGATGCGGGCAGTCTGCCGTTGAACGGCACGGCCAAGACGGTGACCACGGGCACCCCTGGCCAGAACGGGTTCACGACGTTCGCGGGTACGACGGGTCAGCGGGTGTTGATCCAGTCGTCCAACGCTTCTCCCGTGTTCGGGTGCTGTGGTCTGACGTGGTGGCTGGAAGCACCGGACGGCAGTCGAGTCGGCAGCACCTTCTACCCGAACTACACCCTGAACACGATCGCGTTGCCGCAAACGGGCACCTACAAGGTGTTCGTGGATCCAAGTGACGCGTTGGTCGGGTCGATCGACTTCAAGGCCTGGGACGTCCCGGCCGACGCCGACGCGGGCACCTTGCCGTTGAACGGCACGACCAAGACTGTCACCACCGGCACCCCCGGCCAGAACGGGTTCACCACGTTCACCGCCGGGGCGAACCAGCGCGTGCTGATCCAGTCCTCGAACGCTTCCCCGGTGTTCGGTTGCTGTGGTCTGACGTGGTGGTTGCAGGCCCCGGACGGCAGTCGGGTGGGCAGCACGTTCTACCCGAACTACACCCTCAACACGATCACGCTGCCGCAAGCCGGTACGTACAAGGTGTTCGTCGATCCGAGTGACGCGTTGGTCGGGTCGATCGACTTCAAGGCGTGGAACGTCCCCGCCGACGCCGACGCGGGTGTGCAGGCGCTCGACGGCACGACCAAGACCGCCACGGTCGGCACCCCCGGCCAGAACGCCTTCAGCACCTTCTCCGGCACCACCGGCCAGCGCGTCCTCATCCAGTCCTCGAACGCCTCCCCGGTGTTCGGGTGCTGTGGTCTGACGTGGTGGTTGCAAGCGCCGGACGGCAGTCGGGTGGGCAGCACGTTCTACCCGAACTACACCCTCAACACGATCGCGTTGCCGCAAACGGGCACCTACAAGGTGATCGTCGACCCGAGTGACGCGCTCGTCGGGTCGATCGACCTCAAGGCGTGGGACGTCCCGGCCGACGCCGACGCGGGGGCACTGCCGCTGACCGGCGCGACCAAGACGATCACCGTCGCCAACCCCGGCCAGAGCGCCTACGCCGGCTTCTCCGGCACGGCGGGCCAGCGGATCGTCTTCCAGTCCTCGGCCAGTTCGCCCGCGTTCGGCTGCTGCGGCATGGTCTGGTCGGTCACCGGCCCCGACGGCAACCGCGTCGGCTCCAGCCAGTACCCGAACTCCAGCCTGGACATCACCCTGCCCACCACGGGCGCGTACAAGCTCGTGGTGGACCCGAGTGACGCCCTGGTCGGCGGCAGCACCTACACCGCCACCATCACCACCGCGGCCGCCGCCATCGCCGCCGCACCCGAGACGCCCGCCGCCGTGACTCCGGCCGTCGTCGCGCCGAAGGCCAAGCACCTGCGCGCGGACAGCGACACGCCCGCCCGCGTCGGCAGCCCGCCGAACCGCGAGACCGTCGTCGCCACCGACCCGGACTCGCCCGACGCCGCGACCCCGCTGCCCGACGGCGACCCGCGCACCTCGGCCGCGTGGAAGCCGGACGCGGGCAGCCTGGCGGGCAACGACTGGCTGACCCGCCGCCCCGACCCCGGCCCGGTCACCGACCTGGTGGCGGACAAGGGTGTCACGGCCGTCAGCGGTCACGTCCGCGGCCTCGACGGGGCCCCGCTCGCGGGCATCCCCGTCCGCGTGGACGACGTCCGCACCACCACCGACGCCCAGGGCCGGTTCCTGGTCAGCGGTGTGCGGCCCAACGCCACGACCGTGATCGTCGACGGCTACGCGGCGAAGACCGAACCCGTGCGGTACGGCACGTTCCGCATCCGCGCGAAGGTCGTCGCCGGGTCCACCACGGCCCTCGACGCCACCGTGTGGCTGCCGAGGTTGGACACCAAGCACACGCAGAAGCTCGACGCGCCGACCAAGCGCGACACCGTGCTGACCACCCCGGACATCCCCGGTCTGGAGGTGCGAGTCCCGGCCGGGTCCGTGGTGCGCGACATGGACGGCAACGTCGTCCGCGAGCTGGGCATCACCGCCATCCCGCTCGACCGGGCACCGTACCCGTTGCCGCGCAACGGGATCGTGCCGGTGTACTTCACCGTGCAGCCGGGCGGGGCGACGATCTTCCCGCAGGGCGCGAGCGTGGTGTACCCGAACTACACCTCGCTGCCCGCCGGGTCCGAAGTCGAGTTCTGGAACTACGACCCGCTGGACAAGGGCTGGTACGTCTACGGCCACGGCAAGGTCAGCGCCGACGCGCGCCAGGTCGTGCCGGACGAGAAGACCAAGCTGTGGACGTTCGACGGGGCCATGTTCAACACCGGCGGCAACCCCAAGCCGGACAAGCCGTGGTGGCAGGACCTGCTCGACAAGCTCTCCGGCGACCCGGTCGACCTGTCGACCGGCCTGCTCACCGACAGCCACACCGACCTCGGCCTCGGCGACACGCTGCCCGTCACCCTGACCCGCCAGTACTACCAGGGCGACAACCACAACCGGGAGTTCGGCCTCAACTCCGGCTCCGACTTCAACATGTTCCTGGCCTCCGAGCAGCAGTACCAGGAGGTCGACCTCTACACCCCCGGCGGCGGCCGGGCCCACTACACCCGCACCTCGCCCGGCACCGGCTACTCCGACGCGGTCTTCGGCGCGGTCGGCTCACCCGGCAGGTTCACCGGCTCCACGATCGCGCAGGTCAACGGCGACTGGGTGCTGAGCCTGCGCGACGGCACCAAGTTCTTCTTCCCCTGGTACTCCCGCGCCCGCGCCATGCAGGACCGCAACGGCAACCAGGTCACGTTCACCCGCACCGGAGGCTCCAACGGCGAGGTCTCGCAGATCACCTCGCCCAGCGGCCGGTGGATCTCCCTGGAGTACGACGCCTCCGCCCGCGTCACCCGAGCGTTCGACAACATCGGCCGCCAGGTCCTCTACAGCTACGACACCGCCGGTCGCCTCTCCACCGTGACCGACGTCGCGGGCAAGGTCTCCACCTACACCTACGACAGCGCCAACCGCATCACCAAGATCACCGACGCGCGCGGCGTGGCCTACCTCGACGTCGTCTACGACGCCAACGGCCGCGTCCAGCGGCAGGACCTCGCCGACGGCGGCAGCTACCAGTTCGCCTACACCCTCAACGCCGCCAACGAGATCACCGAGACCCGCGTCACCCAGCCCAACGGGTCCGTCCGCCGGGTGGTGTTCGACGCCAACCACATGGTCACGTCCGACACCGCCGCGTTCGGCACGGCGTTGGCGCGCGCCACCACGTACGTGCGCGGCACCGACAACCGCGTCAACGCCGTCGTCGACCCGTACAACCGGCGCACCGAGTACACCTACGACGCCCAGCAGCGCGTCACCGCCGTCACCGAGCTGGTGGGCACGGCCGACCAGGTCGTGTCCGAGCAGGTCACCTACGGCCCGTTCGACCAGCCGCTGACCACGAAGGACCCGGCGGGCAAGACCACCACCTACACCTACGACGCCAAGGGCAACCCGCTCACCGCGACCGACCCCGCGTCCCGCAAGACCACGATGGCGTGGACTTCCGCGGGCCAGGTCTCCACGATCACCGCCCCCGGCGGAGCCGTCACGACGTTCACCTACGAGGCGGGCGCGGCCACCTCGGTCAAGGACCCGCTCGGCCGCGTCACGAAGATGTTCGTCGACGCCGCGGGCAGGCGGGTCCAGGAGACCAGCCCGGCGGGCGCGGCCACCCTCACCGCCTACGACGCGCGGAACCAGCCGGTCAAGGTGACCGACCCGCTCGGCGGCGTGAGCCAGTTCGCCTACGACGACAACGGCAACCTGACCACCTACACCGACCAGCGCGGCAAGACGACCAAGTGGGCCTACGACGGCCAGGACCGCGCGACCTCCACCACCGACCCGCTCAACCGCACCTCCACGGTCACCTACGACCCGGCGGGCCGGGTCACCGCGGCGGTCAGCCGGGCCGGCGTCCGCACCGAGGCCACCTACGACGCCCTCGACCGGGCCACCAAGACCCGCTACGGCGTCACGGGCGCGACCACGCAGCAGTCGCAGGCCACCCTGGCCTACGACGCGTTCGACCGGGTCGCCACGGTCACCGACACGGCGGGCGGCACCACCACCTACACCCACGACGCCCGCGACCGCGTCATCTCCACCACCGGCCCCAACGGGACGGTCGGCTACGGCTACGACGCTGTCGGCAGGCAGACCTCCACGACGCTGCCCGGCCTCCCGGCCACGACCTACACCTACGACGCGGCGGGTGCCTTCACCGGCGTGACCCGAGGCTCCGACAGCGCCACCACCACCCGTGACACGGCGGGCCGACCCGCGACGGTCACCCTGCCCGGCGGTTGGGCGCAGACCTTCACCTACGACGCCGCGAGCCAGGTCACCGGCATCGCCTACAGCCAGGCGGGCACGGCCAAGGGCGCGCTGGCCTACACCTACGACGCCAGTGGCCTGCGCACGTCGGTCACCGGCACCCTCGCCCAGACCACCCTGCCCGCCGCGCGCACGGGCCTGACCTACGACGACGCCAACCGGCTGCTCACCTCCGACGGCGCCACCCTCACCTACGACAACGACGGCAACCTCACCTCCGACGGCACCACCGCGTACACGTGGAACGCGCGCGGCCAGCTCACCGGCACCAGCCGCACCGGGCTGGCGGGGTCGTACACCTACGACGCGGCGGGCGACCGCAGCGCCCGCACGGTCGGCGGGACCACCACGAAGTTCCTCTACGACGGCACGAACGTCGCCGCCGAACTCGACGGCGCGGGCGCGGTCACCGCGTCACTGCTGTCCGGGGGAGTGGACCAGTGGTTCGGCCGCACCAAGGCCGGGGTCACCGACACGACCCTGACCGACGCCCTCGGCTCCGCGATCGGGTTCGGCCGCTCCGACGGCACGCTCGCCGCCAACCAGGCGTTCGACCCGTTCGGCGTGCCGACGGCCACCGGGGACAAGCGCGGGTCCGACCTGTCGTTCACCGGCCGCCAGGACGACGGCACCGGGCTCGACCAGTACCGGGCCCGCTACTACAGCCCGAGCCTCGGCCGGTTCGTCTCCGAGGACCCGATCGGCATCTCCGGCGGCAGCAACCTCTACGCCTACACGCAGAACTCGCCGACCAACCTGACCGACCCGTCCGGCAACAACCCGCTCGTGGGCTGCCTGGTCGGTGGGCTGATCGGCGGCGGGCTCGACTACGCGGGCCAGCGCCTCGCGGGCCGCAAGGTCGACTGGGGCTGGGGCGGCGTGGGCGGCGCGGCCGCGGGCGGCTGCGCGATGGGCGCCCTCGGCGGCCTGCTCGGCGGTCTCGGCAAGGGCATGCCCGCCCTGCCGGAGGCGCTCACCGTGGGCCGCAACGCCGAGAAGGGCGTGGACGTCTACAAGGGGATCAAGAACGGCAAGGACGTATACTCCGGCATCACGAACAACCTGGCCAACCGCACCGCGCAGCACGGCAGCCGGTTCGACTACCTCCAGCGGGTGACCGCGCCGGGCGGGGTCACGCGAGGGGAGGCGCGGGCGATCGAGCAAGCGCTGATCAACCGCAGCCAGGGACTCAACAAGATCAACAGCATCAGCCCGAACCACCCCTACTACCAGCAAGCGGTGAACTGGGGGAACGCGTGGCTGCGCAGGAACGGATTCTGACCGGATGAACCTCATCGCGGGCCGCGGCTCGCGCAAGGCACCGCTGGCCGGGGACGTGTTCACCCTGCGGGTGGAGGACGGCAGGCACCTGTTCGGCCGGGTGGTCGAGACGGGCATCGACGAGCACCGCGCGCCGATGCCCGACGCGATCCTGGTCTACGTCTACGACGTCGTGGCCGATGGTCCCGACGTCGACACCGGACGCCTGACCACGGACGCGCTGCTGCTGCCGCCGCTGTTCATCAACCGCCTGCCCTGGTCGAAGGGGTACTTCCGGACCGTCGCCCACGCCGAACCGGCGCCGGGCGACGTCCTGGAGCGCCACTGCTTCGAGGTGTCGGCGGGCCGCTGCGTCGACCGCGACGGCAAACCCACGACCAGGACCGAGCGGTGCGGGGTCT
>NZ_JBHYHC010000011.1:0-121902 GCF_042738955.1 Umezawaea sp. NPDC059074 | reverse complement strand
GCGCCGATTATCCCACCCTCTTTCGCTTTGTCAAGGCTGGAAAGACGCCTTGACAAAGCGAAAGAGGGTGGGGGCGCAAAAACAATCGGGGGCCGGCCGGGGTGGGGGTTAAAAGAACCTGCCGGCACGGTCCGGTTGGTGCGCGGTGCGAGTGCCGGCCGGGGGCCGGAAGATTTTAGTGCAGTTGCGATCGGTGCAATTTAGATGTGGGTTGAGTTGGTCACGGGGTCTCGTTGGGGCCGGGGGCCCGCTGGCTACGGCTGCCGTTGTGGCCGGGCGGTGAAGGCCAGACAGGCTGTGCCTCAGTTTTCAGGTTGCCTGCGGCAGACAGCTTGGAGTGGTTGAGGGCGAAGGGTTGCCTGCGGCAGGCTCACGGGCCGGTGGAGTCGCAGGGTTGCCTTCGGCAGGCAGCCTGCGGTGGTTCGATCGCAAGGTTGCCTGCGGCAGGCCTGCCGCTCGTCGACGGCGCAGGGTTGCCTGCGGCAGCCTGCTTGAGAGCCGATTGCCTACCTGCTTTGCCTGGCTGGTTGGTTCGTGTCCGATTTTATTTGGGGGATTTGCCCCTTAAAATTGGAGATCGGGCAGGGCTTTGGAACAGAAGCCGGTGGGTGGCCGGGCTGGAAGCCGAAGCCGCCTGCCCAGCCACCCGCGAACCCCAAGCTCACGCCAGCGAATCGGTCCAAGCGTTGTGCAGAGCCGCGAAGCGGCCGTCATCGCCGATCAGATCGGCCGGAGTGCCGTCCTCGACCACCCGGCCCCCATCGATCACCAGCACTCGATCAGCGATCATCACCGTCGACAACCTGTGAGCGATGATGAACGCCGTTCGGTCCGCCAGCACCGTTTCCAGCGCCCCCTGCACGGCCCGTTCGGTGGGCACGTCCAGGCTGGAAGTCGCCTCGTCCAGGACCAGTACCGCCGGGTCGGCCAGGAACGCTCTCGCGAAGGCGATCATTTGGCGTTGGCCCGCCGAGAGGCGGCCGCCGCGTTTGCGGACGTCTGTGTCGTAGCCGTTCGGTAGGGCCGCGATGAATTCGTGTGCCCCTACACCTGCGGCTGCTGCTTCTACTTCCGCGCGGGTGGCGGTGGGTTTTGCGAGGGCGATGTTGTCGGCTACCGAGCCCTCGAACAGGAAGTTCTCCTGGGTCACCATGACCACCGCCTTGCGCAGGTCGGCGTCTGTCAGGTTGCGGAGGTCCGTGTCGTCCAGGGTGACCGCGCCCTCGGTGGGGTCGTAGAAGCGGGCCACCAGTTTTGCGAGGGTGGTTTTGCCCGCGCCTGTGGCGCCCACCAAGGCCACCGTTTGGCCTGCTGGTACGTGGAGGTCGAACTGCGGTAGCACCAGGGCCGTGGTGGGGGAGTAGCGGAATTCCACGGCCTTGAAGCGGATGTCGCCGTGGGCGTGGGGTAGTGGGGTGGGGGTGGTCGGTTCCGGGACCGACGGGGTTTCCTCCAGGACGCCGGAGATCTTCTCCAACGCCGCCTGTGCTGCCGAGTAGGCGTTGGTGAACATGGCGATCTCGTCGAACGGGTCGTAGAAGCGGCGCAGGTAGAGGGTGAAGGCGGCTAGGGCGCCGACTTCCAGGTGGCCGTTGGCTACGCGCCAGGCGCCGAAGGCGAGGACGACGGCGAGGGAGACGTTGCCGATCAGGCGGACGAGGGCTGTGAACGTTGCCATTACGCGGAAGGCGTCCGCGTTGGCGTCTCGGAAGGTGCCGTTCAGGTCGCCGATGATCTTCTCGTTGCGGTCCTCGCGGCGGAAGGCCTGGACCGCGCGGATGCCGTTCATCGTTTCGACGAACTGGACGATGATCTTGGCGATGGCGCCTCTCGTGCCCCGGTAGGCCTTGGTCGAGCGGGTTCTGAACCAGCGGACCAGCAGGATCAGCGGGACGAAGCCGAAGAGGACCACCAACGCCAGTGGGACGTCCAGGTAGAGCAGCACCACGGAGATGCCGACCACCGACAGCAGGGACGTCAGCAGGCCGTCCAAGCCCTCTTCCAGCAGGTCCTGCAAGGAGTCCACGTCGCTGGTGAGGCGGGCGATGACCTTGCCGGACGTGTACTTCTCGTGGAAGCCGATGGACAGCGACTGGACGTGCCGGAACACGCGGCCGCGCAGGTCCAGGAGCAGGTCCTGGCCCACGCGGCCGGTGAGGCGGACGAACGAGTAGCGCAGCACGGTCGCCAGCAGGCCGGTCAGGGCGTAGCCGCCCACGCACCACGCCAGCACGGCCGCGTCGCCGTCGACGGCCGCGGGGACGCCGCGGTCGATCGCGGCGGCGATGATCAGCGGGCCCGCGAGGTTCGCGAGGTTCTCCAGGACCACGATCACCAGTGCCAGCACGGCCCACGGGGCGTGCGGGCGCAGGAGCGAGCCGAGCAGCCTGCGCGACCGCGCCTGGAGCTTGAGGCCGGTGCGGTAGTCGAGTTCGTCGATCTCCTCGGCCGCGACGCCGCGCCACGACTCCTCCTCGACCACCGGGGTCGTCGTCTCGGTGCTCACAGCGCCGCCACCTCCTCCTCGACCACCGGGGTCGTCGTCTCGGTGCTCACAGCGCCGCCACCTCCTCCTCTTCCTCCATCGTCGACAGCAGCCTGCGGTACTCCGCGTTGTCCGCCAGCAGGTCGTGGTGCCTGCCGATCGCGGCGATGCGGCCGTCGACCAGCATCGCCACCCGGTCCGCCAACTGCACCGTGCTGGGCCGGTGCGCCACGACCAGCGCCGTCACGCCGTGCAGCACGCGCCGGAGCGCGGCCTCCACCTCGGCCTCGGTGTGCACGTCCAGCGCGGACAGCGGGTCGTCCAGCACCAGCACCGCCGGGTGCCCGACGACCGCGCGGGCCAGCGCCAACCGCTGGCGCTGACCGCCGGACAGGGACATGCCCTGCTCGCCGATCCGGGTCTCCAGGCCCCACGGCAGGGCTTCGACGAACTCCTCGGCCTTGGCCACGCGCAGCGCCTCGCGGACCTTGTCGTCGTCCACGTCCGCGCTGCCCAGCGCCACGTTCTCCCGCACGCTCGCGGAGAACAGCACCGGTTCCTCGAAGGCCGCGCCGATCGTGCCGCGCAGGTCGTCCAGGCTCAGTTCGCGCACGTCGACGCCGTCGATCGTCACGCGCCCCGACGTCACGTCGTACAGCCGAGGCACCAGCGCGGTCAGGGTCGTCTTGCCCGACCCGGTCGCGCCGACCAGCGCCACGGTCTCGCCGGGCACGAGGTCCAGGTCGATGCCCGCGAGCACCTCGCGGTCCGCGCCGGGGTAGGCGAAGCGCACGTCCTCGAACCGCACGTGCCCGCGCACCGGCTCGGCCAGCGCGCGGGGCGTGGTCGGGCTGGTGATCGTGATCGGCGCGTCGAGCACCTCGTAGATGCGCTCGGTCGCCGACGACGTCTGGTTGGTCTCGGCCAGCAGCCAGCCGATCGAGTCGACCGGCCACCGCAGGTACGCGCTCACGGCGACCGCCGCGACCAGCGTGCCGATCGTGGTCGTGCCGTTGGTGATGCCGATCGTGCCCACGGCGAGCTGCGCCGCGATGCCCAGTTCGGGCAGCACGATCAGCACGGCCCACAGCAGCGCGAAGATCTTCACCTTCGCCAGCTCGGTGTCCCGCAGCTCGCGGGCGCGGACGGCGAACCTCTTGCTCAGGTCCGGTCCCCGCCCGAACGCCTTGAGCACCCGGATGCCGAGCACCGACTCCTCGACGGTCGTGGTCAGGTCGCCCGCCTGGTCCTGCGCCCGCCGGGCCACGACCTTGAACTTCGACTCGAACAGGTACGACATCAGGACGAGCGGCAGCGTGCAGCACAGCGCCACCACCCCGAGCAGCGGCGACAGCCAGAACAGCACGCCGAGCCCGACCACGATGATCGTGGAGTTCACCACCAGGAAGATCACCGCGAAGGCGATCCACCGCCGCACGGTCGCCACGTCGGTGGACGCCCGCGACAGCAGCTGACCGGACTGGTACCGGTCGTGGAAGGACACCGGCAGCCGTTGCAGCTTCCGGTAGATGTCGGCCCGCATGTGGGCCTCGACGCTCGCCGCGGGTCGGGCGATCAGCCGCCGCCGCGCGTAGAAGAGCGCCGCCTCGGTGCAGCCGAGCACCAGGACGAGCGCCACGAGCCAGGGCAACGAGGTCAGGTCGCGGTGGGCGATCGGCCCGTCCACGATCCGCTGGGTGATCAGCGGAATGCCGAGTCCGCACAGCATGGCCACGAGCGTGGCGCCCATGCTGAGCAGCAGCGGTTTCCGCACCGGACTGATGTACGGCCACAGCCTGCGCAAGGTGGCGGCCGTGGAAGTACTTTGGTCGTTCACGAGGTTGGTCCCCCTCCGATCCACCCCTGACAGTACGAAGGGGGACCGACACTCGGCATCCGGTTTTCCGCTGAAACCGACTCTGCAAGCTCGACCCAACTGGAGGTCAAGAGCCCATGACGAGCGTCGACGAGGTCCGCTACCTCAGAACAGAAGCTTCGATGGCTTTTCCGCACGGCCGGTTGCTCGCCCTGCGCGCGGGCGCGCTGCACGTGCTGGCCCCGGACGGCTGGGACCGGGTCGGCCGCACGGCGGCGGGCGCCCGGTCGATCAGCCGGGTGGAGGCGGAGGACTGGTGCGAGACCGAGGGGTGGGCGCTGGACCTGCTGGACCAGGTCCCGCTCTAGGCGGCTACTTCTTGCGCAGGAGCGCGGGCGAGGACAGCAGCGCGGCCAGCCCGTAGCTCGCCGCGGCCAGGATCGCCTGCACGGTCCACTTGCCGCCCATCCACGCGAGGTCGTCCGGCACGCCGAAGTACTGGACCACGCCCATGATCACCGGTCCGAGCAGCACGATCGGCCACACCGGCCGGACCTTGAGCACCCACAGCACCGGTCCGGCGAGGAGCACGCTGACCAGCAGCGCGACCGGCAGGCCGATGACCAGGAGCAGGATGAACTGGCCCAGGTTCGTGCTGTCCAGCAGCGCCCTGAGCTTCTCGGACTGGAACGCGGCCACCCAGGCGAGCAGCAGCGCGGCGCCCACGGCGGCGGACACCACGACCCGGATGAGCACCTTGACGGCGAAACCGCTCGCGGTGGGACGAGGTGTGTCAGTCACGGGCAGCAGTCTCACTCACTCGTCGGGTCCCTGTCACTGCCGCGCCGAGCGCGAAACCCAGTGCTCCGGTCACGATCGCGCCCGCCGGGACGGCGATCCACACGGTCAAGATCATGAACACGGCGGCCAGGACGACACCGATGCCCGCGGCCCACGCCGGGCGCTCCTCGTGCAGCGCCCGCAGCGCGAGCCAGCCGAGGACGCCGCCCACGACCACGGCGACCGGCATGGAGATCACGCCCACGCCGAGGCAGTCGAAGTCGTCGGTGGAGCACACGGCGCCCGAGGCGATCAGCTCCCTGACGCCCCACCACAAGGCGCCGAGCACTGCCCCGATCCCCGCCGCCAGACCGATCCGCCGCCAGTTCATGATCATGGACTTCCCGAACGGGTGGTCCGGTAAACGTGGGATGGCTGCTGACCACCGGAAACGCCGAACGGCCCGCTACGGGATCCCGTAGCGGGCCGTTCGGTGAAAGCTCCTAGCCCCGGTGCGACCGGACGCCCAGCAGGACGTCCTCCCAGGACGGCACGATCGGGTGCGTCTTCTTCCCCCGCTTCGGCGGCTCCTTGCGCACGGGAGCCTCCACGGCGGGAGGAGCGTCGACCACGACCGGCTCCGGCTCGGACACCGGCTGCTCGGGCACCACCGGCGCGGGAGGAGCGGGCTCCTCCTTGGCCAGGATCTCCGGCTCCACCTCGGCCTGGACGGGCGTCTGGGCCTCCAGCGCCTGCCGGGCCAGTTGCGTCACGGGACGCACGGTCCGCAGGGTCCGGTTCGGGTTCGGGTCCATCAGGTCCACGGCCGCCTCGTCCAGCGCGGTCACGGTCCCGCCGTGCGCGCCGGGGTGGAAGGCCCAGTGCGCGATGTTGTCGGAGCGGCCCGCGGTCCAGTGCATCTGCACCACCCACTTGCCGTCCTCACCCCGCCACGAGTCCCACCCGACGTCGGTGTAGTCCTGGCCGCGCAGCCCGAAGGAGTGCGCCACGACCTCGCCGAGCGTCTGCACGTCCGGCCCGTCCTCGCGGACGGGGTGGGCGCGCTGGGCCAGGTCGGCCGTGCGCGAGCGCTCCAGCAGCACCGGGTACGCGTACCGCTCGACGCGGTGCGCGGGCAGCCCGGACGCGGCGGCCACCTGGTCGACCGACTCGCCTGCGCGGATCCGGGCCTGGATCTCCCGAGGACGCATCTGGCTCTCGACCTCGATCTGGATCTGGCCGAGCCGGGTCAGGTCGCCGCGTGCCGCGGCACGGAGGCGCTCATCGGCAGGAAGCAGAAAGCGCTCGCCGCCGGACGGGTCCTCGCAGATGACGGACTTGCCGTCCTCGTCGAGCCCGATTACTCGCAGCGCTCGCATCCTGGCCTCCCCTATTCAGCTCCACCTCGCCAAGCAAAGACGTTAAACCGGCGTGCCTCCTTGACGAGGGAGACTCGCCGTGCCACGGGTCTACTTCACCCGATCTTGCCGTACATCGGTGGTACGCGCACGTCCGTTACCGGAAGGTTCACCTCCAGGAGCAGGCCGCCGCCCGCGTTGGGGCGGGCCGTGACGGACCCGTCGTGGGCCGCGGCGATGGACCGGACGAGCGAGAGGCCCAGTCCGGTGCCCTCGCTCGCCAACCGCTCCGTGCGCAACCGCCGAAAGGGTTCGAACAGGCCGGGCACCACCTCGGCCGGGATCGGCTCACCCGTGTTGACCACCCGCAACGCCGGTTCGGAGCCGATCTCGACGTCCACCGTGCCGCCGGGCCTGTTGTAGAGGATCGCGTTGCGGACCAGGTTCGACACCAGGTGCGAGAGCAGCACGGGATCGCCGACGACGACCCGCCGCGCCGACGACACGCGCACGTCGACGTGGCGCGAACTGGCCGGCTCGGAACACGACTCGACGACGTCCGCGACCACCTCGTGCAGCCGGACGGGCTCGCGGCTGCTGAGCCCGCGGTCGCTGCGGGCGAGCAGCAGCAGCCCGTCGATGAGCCTCTCGCTGCGCAGGTTCGTGTCCAGCAGGTGGTTGCCGAGCCGGGTCAGCTCGGGGCTCACGTCCGGCGCGCCCATGGCCACCTCGATCAACGTCCGCTGCACGGCGAGCGGCGTCCGCAGCTCGTGCGAGGCGTTCGCGACGAACCGCTTCTGGCTGTCGAACGCCCCCGCCAGCCGGTCGAGCATCCCGTCGAACGTCTCGGCGAGGTCCTTGAGCTCGTCGTCCGGGCCCTCGTGGTTGATCCGCCTGGTCAGGTTGTCCGCGCCGAGCTGGTGGGCCGTGTTGGTGATCGAGTGCAGCGGCCGGAGCACCCGGCTCGCCATCAGCCACCCCAGCCACACCGCGAGCACGACCGTGATGACCAGCGCCACGGCCGACTGGACCAGCAGCGTGCTCAACGCCGACGCCCGGTAGTCCTCGACCGTGGTGATCGCGGCCGTCGTCCCGGCCACGCCGTCCGGCAGGGTCTGGGCGGGCTCGGTCCCGTAGGCGGGCACCAGCTCCGCCGCCCGCACGGCGACGAAGCTGTCCGCGGCGGGCAGGGCGGCGGCGACCAGCAGGTAGTTGGTGACCAGCAGCGCCGTGCCCGCGAGCGCGAACAGCCCGCCGTACCAGGCCGTGAGCCGGGTGCGGATGGACAGCCGCAGCTCCTTCACGAGGTGAACCGGTAGCCCGCGCCGGGCACGGTCTCGATCACCTGGGGCGCGCCGAGCTTGCGGCGCAGCGTCATCATCGCCACCCGGACCGCGTTGGTGAACGGGTCGGCGTGCTCGTCCCACGCCTTCTCCAGCAGCGCCTCCGGGCTCACCACGGTCCCCTCGGCGCGCATCAGCACCTCCAGGACGGCGAACTCCTTCGGCGACAGCGCCACGAACCGGCCGTCGCGCGACACCTGGTGGCGGGGCAGGTCGAGCACGACGCCCGCGCGTTCCAGCACCGGCGGCAGCGCGGGCCGGGCCCGCCGGGCGAGCGCCTGCACCCGTGCGACCAGCTCGGCGAACGCGAACGGCTTGGTCAGGTAGTCGTCGGCGCCGACGCCGAGCCCCGCGACCCGGTCCTCCACCTCGGCGGCCGCCGTCAGCATCAGCACCCGCGCCTCGCCGCCCGCCGCGAGCACCGCCTCGCACACCTCGTCGCCGTGCACGACAGGCAGGTCGCGGTCCAGCACGACCACGTCGTAGTCGTGCACGCCGACGCGCTCCAGCGCCGCTCCGCCGTCGTAGCAGACGTCGACCGCCATGGAGAGCCTGCGCAACCCCTCGGCGATGGAGTCCGCGAGCAGACGTTCGTCCTCGACCACCAGCACGCGCATGGGCCCAGTGTCGCCGAAGTGGGCATAAGCGCTGGATAAGGCACTTCGCTTAACGCCCCGGAATCCGCCGCTCCGTAGAACTGGGACCGCGGCGGGGCCGAGATCGGGGAGCGGCCCCGCCGACCACACTCAGAGGAGGAACGCATGAAGGTGAAGTTGGCCGCAGGCCTGCTCGTGCCCGTGCTGTTCGCGCTGGTCACCGGCTGCGGGAGCGGTGACGGCGGCAGCAAGGTGGCGTCGGTGAACTCGCCGTCGCCGTCGTCGAGCGGCAACCAGCCGAAGGGCGCGAACCTCGACCCGGCGGACGAGGACAAGCTCCGCGAGTTCGCCAAGTGCATGCGGGACAACGGCATCGACATGCCGGACCCGCAGGGCGGCGCGATGCGGGCCATCCCGATGGGGGAGGGCGCGGACCTGGACAAGATGAACAAGGCGAACGACGCCTGCAAGAAGTTCCTCCCGAACGGCGGCGAGTACAAGGAGCCGAGCCAGGAGGAGAAGGACAAGATGCGCGAGCAGGCCAAGTGCCTGCGCGAGCACGGCATCGACATGCCGGACCCGGACTTCACCGGCTCCGGGACCACCGGCTCGGGGACCGTCAGCCTCGGCGGCGACGACACCAAGAAGTTCGAGGAGGCCGCCAAGGCGTGCGGCATGGGTGACGGCGGCATGGTCGCGGTGGCCCCGGCCCATGGCTGACCAGTCCGGGCCGACCGCACCGCGGAGGCGCAGACGGGGTCGCTGGCTGGTCGTGGCGCTGGTCGCAGTGGCCGTCCTGGGCACCGGATCGGTGGTCGTGCTGACGAGGGTCGCGGCGAACGCGTCGAACGCGGCCCCGCCGAAGGCCGAGGCGCCGGACACCGCCGAGGTCCGCAAGGGCTCGCTGGCCGACCAGCAGACCGTGACCGGCGCGCTGGCCTACGGCGTCGAACGGCCGTTGGGCGGCCGCAAGCCCGGCACCGTGACGGGGCTGTCCGACGCGGGGTCGGTGATCTCGCGCGGCCAGAACGTGTACTCCGTGGACGCGAAGCAGGTGCCGCTGTTCTACGGCCACCTGCCGCTCTACCGGGACCTCCAGGCCGACATGAGCAACGGGCCGGACGTGAAGATCGTCGAGGAGAACCTGAAGGAGCTGGGCTTCGACGACTTCGGCGAGCCGGACGAGAAGTTCACCGTCTGGACGGCCGCGGCGATCAAGAAGTGGCAGAAGGCGCTCGGCGTCGAGCAGAACGGCGTCTTGGGCATGGGCGACGTCGTCGTGCAGCCCGGCCCGATCCGGGTCTCCTCGGTCAGCGCCCAGCTCGGCGCGCCGGGCGCGGGCGACCTGATGAAGGTCACCGGCACCGAGCGCCTGGTGACCGCGCAGCTGGAGACGTCGAAGCTGAAGGCCGCCAAGGTCGGCGCGAAGGTCGACCTGGAGATCACCGGCGGGGGCAGGACGACCGGCACGATCGCGTCCATCGGCAAGCCGGTCGCCGACGAGCAGAACCCCGGCGGCCAGGCCAAGTCCACCGTCACGATCACCCTCGACGACGCGGCCGCCGCGGGCGGGCTCGACGCGGTGTCGGTGAGCGTCCTGTTCACCACGGCCAAGAAGGAGAACGTGCTCGTCGTGCCGGTGGGCGCGCTGCTGGCGCTGGCGGAGGGCGGCTACGCCGTCGAGTCCGCGAGCGACCACCAGCTCGTCCCCGTCACCACGGGGCTGTTCGCCAAGGGCGAGGTCGAGGTCAGCGGACCCGGCCTCACCGAGGGCCTGAAGGTGGTGACCACGTCGTGATGCCCGTCCTGGACGTGCTCCGCGCCAGTCGCACGTACCCCGGTGGTGTCCAAGCGCTGCGCGAGGTGTCGCTGCGCGTGCTCGACGGCGAGATGCTGGCCATCGTCGGGCCGTCCGGGTCGGGCAAGTCCACGCTGCTCCAGCTGATGGGCACGCTGGACCGGCCGACCACCGGGCACGTCCTGGTGCGCGGCCACGACGCCGCGATGATGGCCGACCGCAAGCTGTCGGCGATGCGGTCGCGGTGGATCGGGTTCGTGTTCCAGCAGTTCTTCCTCACCGAAGGCCTGCCCGCCGTGGACAACGTCGCCTCCGGCCTGCTCTACGCCGGGGTGCCGCACCGCAAGCGGCGGCCGATGGCGCTGGAGGCGCTCGACCGGGTCGGCCTGTCGCACCGGGCGTGGCACCTGCCGAGCGAGATGTCCGGCGGGGAACGGCAGCGGGTCGCCATCGCGCGGGCCGTGGTCAACCGGCCGTCGATCCTGCTCGCCGACGAGCCGACCGGGAACCTGGACAGCCGCAACGGCGTCGGCGTCCTCGACCTGCTGGGCGAGCTGAACGCGGACGGCACCACGGTCGTGATCATCACGCACGACCGGGAGATCGCCGCCCACGCGCCGCGCCGGATCGAGATGCTCGACGGCGCGCTCCAGCTCGACACGGGGGTGATGGTGTGACGCTCACCCAGCTGCCGCCGCCGACCCGGCTCGGCCCACGTGACGTCGGACGCCTTGGCGCACATGGGATGCGCACGAAGCCGATGCGGGCCGTGCTGTCGGCGTTGGGCATCGCGATCGGCATCGCCGCGGTCGTCGCGGTGATCGGCATCCCGGCGTCGAGCGCGAAGGCGTTGAGCGACCAGCTCGCGACGCTGGGCACGAACCTGCTGCGGGCCGAGCCCGGTCAGACGTTCGGCGGCGACAACGCGAAACTGCCGAAGGAGTCGGTCGCGATGGCCAAGCGGATCGCGCCCGTCCGGTCGGCCAGCGGCATCGGCAAGACCGGGAAGACCGTGCGGCGCAACGACCGCGTGGCCGTGGACGAGACGTCCGGGCTGGCCGTGTACGCGGCGACGCCGGACCTGCTGGACGTGCTCGGAGGGCACGTTCACCTGGGCCGCTTCGTCGACTCGTCGCCGTTCCCGTCGGTGGTGCTCGGCTCGGTCGCGGCCACCAGGCTCGGCGTCACGGGCCTCGGCGGGCAGGTGTTCATCGACGGCCAGTGGTTCACCGTCGCGGGCATCCTCGACCCGATGCCGCTGGCCCCGGAGATCGAGCGTTCGGTGCTGGTCGCGTGGCAGACCGCGATCGACCGGCTCGGCTTCGACGGCCACCCCGGCACGGTGTACGTGCGCGCCGACGACAACGCCGTCGAGGACGTGCGGGGCGTCCTCGGCGCGACGCTGAACCCCCAGCACCCCAACGAGGTCAAAGTCGCCAGGCCGTCCGACGCGCTGGCCGCCAAGCAGCTCACGGAAACCGCGTACAGCGGCCTGTTCCTCGGACTGGGCGGGGTGGCGCTGCTGGTCGGCGGGGTCGGCGTCGCCAACACGATGGTGATCTCGGTGCTGGAACGCCGCCGCGAGATCGGCCTGCGCCGCGCACTCGGGGCGACCCGGCGGCAGGTACGCGGGCAGTTCCTCGCCGAGTCGGTGCTGCTGTCCGGGCTCGGGGGCCTGGCGGGGGTGCTGATCGGGGTGGCGGTCACGGCGGGTTATTCGGTGAGCCAAGGCTGGCCCGCCGAGATCCCGTTGCCCGCCGTGGTGGGTGGGGTCGCGGTGTCGATGCTGGTCGGAGCCATCGCCGGGGCTTACCCCGCGATGCGCGCGGCCCGGCTGTCGCCGACCGAGGCGCTCGCGTAGGGGGTCGGGCAGGCGGCCGAGCCGATCGGGGGCACGGCCGCCTGCTTTTCCGGCTTCGCCTCACGCCGACCAGGGGTCCTCCTGACGTGAAGGCCCCCCGAAACGAACGCTACCGAAGGGGTACGACAGTTTCGGGTGGGCTGAGGGGACGGAAGAGGTGGATCTCGGCCGACTCGGGGAAGTGTCTGTGGTGCAGGAGGACGCCGACGGGCTTTCCGTCGACCTCGGCGATGAGACCCGGAAGGCGATGGCTGAGTCGGTTTAGTCGGCGTTGGCCTCGGGGATGTCGAACCACGACGGGAGGCGGCCGAGCAGGTCTTGGGTGATGGCCGCCGATCCCGCGAGGTCCGAAATCCGGTGTTCCACGGTGCCAGCGTGGTGGGCGCGGGAGGTCGGGGCCACCGAATTCCTTGCCGGTTCCGGTGCTCCGGGCGACGCCGAGCAGAGGTCCCCCGGACGTGAAGGCCCCCCGAAACGAACGCTACCGAAGGGGTACGACAGTTTTCGGGGATCGGTGTTCGAAGTGGTGGGAATTGTTGGCGCAAAAGGAGAAGAGGGGGTCTCCGGCGCGGGAGGCCCCCTCTTCTCGTCCGTGGATCAGCCGAGCTGGGAGACGACCCAGTCGACGGCCTTCGTGAGCGTGGTGACGTCGTCGGGCTCGATGGCCGAGAACATCGCTACGCGGAGCTGGTTCTTGCCGAGCTTGCGGTACGGCTCGACGTCGACGATGCCGTTGGCGCGCAGCACCTTCGCCACGACGGCTGCGTCGACCTCGTCGGTGAAGTTGATCGTGCCGACCACGTTCGAGCGGTGGTCGGGGTTCTCCACGTACGGGGTCGTGTACGCGGTCTTCTCGGCCCAGGAGTACAGGCGCTGCGCGGAGTCCGCGGTGCGCTCGGCCGCCCAGGAGAGGCCGCCGTTGCCGTTGATCCAGTCGATCTGGTTCGCCAGCAGGAACAGCGTCGTCAACGACGGCGTGTTGTAGGTCTGCTCCTTGGTGGAGTTGTCCAGCGCCGTCGGCAGCGACAGGAACTCCGGCACCCAGCGGCCGGTCGCGGCGATCTCGCCGATCCGCTCCAGCGCGGCGGGGCTCATCAGGGCGATCCACAGGCCGCCGTCGGAGGCGAAGTTCTTCTGCGGCGCGAAGTAGTAGACGTCCGTCTCGGACACGTCGACGGCGAGGCCGCCCGCGGCGGAGGTCGCGTCGATCGCGATCAGCGCGCCGTCGGAACCCTCGGGGCGCTTGACGGGCGTGACGACACCGGTCGAGGTCTCGTTCTGCGCCCAGCCGACGAGGTCGGAGCCCTCTTCGTAGAAGATCTCCGGCGCGGAGCCCGGCTCGGCCTTGGTGATGTGCGACGGGCCGATGAACGGGGCCTCGTTGGTGACCTTCGCGAACTTCGAGGAGAACTCGCCGTTCGTGAAGTGCTGCGCCTTCTCGCGGACCAGGCCGAACGCCGCCGCGTCCCAGAACGCCGTGGTGCCGCCGTTGCCGAGCACGACCTCGTAGCCCTCGGGCAGCGAGAACAGCTCGCGCAGGCCGGACCGGACCTGGCCGACCAGCGACTTCACCGGCTTCTGGCGGTGGGAGGTGCCGAGCAGCGCGGCGCCTTCGGTCACCAAGGCCTGGAGGGCCTCGGGACGCACCTTGGACGGGCCGCAGCCGAACCGGCCGTCGGACGGCTTCAGGTCGGCGGGCACGATCAACGTGGTCGGATCGGCGGTCTGGGTCATGTCGACGCCTCCGGGGGCGGGTTCAGGGGACTGCCTGACCGGCGCCGTTGCCGGGGCCACAAGTGTTGCAGCCGGGTGGCCGGGACGTGACGTCCGGGTGTCCCTGGTCACTCATCCGAGGACGCCGAGCCGCATGGCGGTCGTCACGGCGGCGGTCCGGTCGGACACGCCGAGCTTGCCGAACGCCCTCAGCAGGTGGGTCTTCACCGTGGCCTCGCCGATGAACAGCTCGCGGCCGATCTCGGCGTTGGACAAACCGCGTCCGACCAGCCGCAACACCTCGATCTCGCGGGCCGACAGCGCTGGTCGCGCGGGGGTGCGGACCCGGCCGACGAGCTTGCCCACGACGGACGGCGCGAGCACCGTCTCCCCGCGCGCGGCACCGCGGATCGCGGCGACCAGTTCCGCCAGCGGCGCGTCCTTGAGCAGGTAGCCCGCGGCCCCCGCCTCGACCGCCCGCAGGATGTCGGTGTCCGTTTCGTACGTGGTCAGGACCACCACGCGGCTCCGGGAACCCGAAGCGACGATCTTCGCCGTGGCGGTCGCGCCGTCCATTCCGGGCATCCGCAGGTCCATCAGCACGACGTCCGGCGGGTCGTTCGCGACGAACTCGACCGCCTCCGCGCCGGAGGACACCTCGCCGACCACGGTCAGGTCGGCCTCGGCGTCGAGCATCGCGTGCAGGCCTTGCCGCACGACCGGGTGGTCGTCCACCAGCAGCACCCGGATCACCGCGGCACCCGCACGGTGAGCGTCGTGCCCTGCTCGCTCGCCACGTCCAGCGTGCCGCCGACCTGCTCGACGCGCGCCCGCATCCCCCGCAGCCCGAACCCCTCCGGGCTCCCGCCGAGCCCGCGCCCGTCGTCGCCCACGGACAGCCGCACGGTCTCCTCCTCGAACGCCAACTCGACCTCCACCGCGTCCGCCCCCGCGTGCTTGCGCACGTTGTGGAACGCCTCCTGCGCCGCCCGCAGCAGCACCACCTCGACCGACGTCGGCAACGCGGCGGGCTCGCCGGTCACCCGGTGCCGCACCACCAGACCCGACTCGTCGCCCAACCGGTCGGCCTGCCTGCCGATCGCCTCCACCAGCGTCGACCCGCTCAGCGCCGCAGGGGCCAGCGCCGCCACCAGGGTCCGCGCCTCGACCAGGTTCTCCCGCGCCGTCGCCAACGCCAGGTCCAGCAGCTTCGGCGCGCCCGCCGGGTTGCCCTGCGCGGCCTGCACGAGCGTGACGATGCTGGTGAACCCCTGCGCGAGCGTGTCGTGGATCTCGCCGGACAGCCGTTCCCGCTCGGCCGCCACGCCCGCCTCGTGCGACAGCCTCGCGTTCAACTCCTGCGTGCGCTGCAACTGCCGCACCAGAAGGGCCTGCTGGGTGTTCTTCTCGTGGATCGTGGTGATCACCCAGGCGAACACCTGCGACAGCAGGATGATCAGCAGCACGATCGGCAGGACGTCCAGCAGCCCGCCCTCGTGGCCGAACAACCCGAGCCACGGCAGGAACGAGACCACCGCGACCGGGGCGAGCGCCCAGCGCAGCGGCAGCGCCATGTAGATCTGCGGGATGACCGCGAACAGCAGGAACGCCCCCGCCGGTGCCAGCCACAGCGCGGCGAGGAACAGCGCCACCAGCACCGACAGGTAGGCGGCCGCCCGGCCCGGCCGGTGCTCGTGCCGCCACGCCGTGACGCTCGGCCCGAACGAGAACTCCCAGGCGGCGCAGGCGAGCACCAGCCCGGCCGCGCCCAGCCGGTTCCCCGGCGGCGAGCCGCCGATCAGCACCATGACCGCGGCGACCAGGTAGGCCGCCGCGGACATCCGCCGCCAGGGGTCGCTCACTTGTGGGTCCACCGGAAGGTCGCCAGGCACAGGCCCAAGCCGACCACGCACCACGCCCCGAGCACCAGTGCCGTCGTGCCGTGCTCCCACGTGCCCGCCATCTCCAGCGCGGCGGCCTGGTCCGGCAGGAACACCGACCGCATGCCCTGCGCGATCCACTTGAGCGGGAAGAACGACGCCACCCCCACCATCGCCGCGGGCAGGACCGTGATCGGGCTGATGAACACCCCGGAGATGAACTGGAGCCCGATGAAGGGCAGGTTCATCACGGCCGGGGCGCTGCGCGACGACTTCGCCAGTCCGCTGGCCGCGATGCCGAGCAGCGAGCAGGAGACGACGCCGAGCGTGAACACCCACGCGAACGTGAGCCAGTGCGCCGCGTCGGTCGGCAGCTTCACGTCGTAGAGCCCGATGCCGACGGCGAGCAGCAGCACGACCTCCGCCAGGCTGGCGACCGCGACCAGCGCCAACTTGCCCAGGAAGTAGGCGGCGGCGGGCATCGGCGTGCCGCGCAGGCGCTTGAGCGTGCCGTCCTCGCGATCGGTGGCGACGCCGACGCCGAGCGTGATGAACGACGTGGACAGGATGCCCGCCCCGACCATGCTGCCGGTGAGGAGCTGGCTCATCGACACGCCGAGGTGCGGCACGTCGCCGGAGAACACGCTGCCGAGCAGCAGCAGGATGAACGCGGGCAGCGCGAACGTGAACACGACCGCTTCCTTGCGGCGGAAGAACTCCCGCAGCTCCAGCCTGCCGCGGGCCGCTCCGATGGTGAGGGTGCTCATGCCCGTTCTCCGATCAGGTCCAGGTAGACGTCCTCGAGGGTGGGCCGGGACACGGTCAGCTCGGCCAGGTCCTCGTGCCTGCTGAGTTCCACGATGAGCTTCTGCGGGTCCGCCGTCTGCCGCGTCTGCGGCCCGTCCGCTCCCCGCCACCGCACGGTGGCCTCGGCCGTGGCCCGGCCGCCCAGGGTCTTCGGCGTCCCCTCCGCCACGATCCGCCCTCGGGCGATCACCGCCACCCGGCCCGCCAGCGCCTCGGCCTCGTCCAGGTAGTGCGTGGTCAGCAGGATCGTCGTGCCCTCGCTCGCCAGCAGCGTGATCAGGCTCCAGAACTGCCGCCGCGCCTCCGGGTCGAACCCCGTCGTCGGCTCGTCCAGGAACAGCAGCTCGGGCCGCCCCACGATCCCCAGCGCCACGTCCAACCGCCGCCGCTGCCCGCCGGACAGCCTCCCCGCCCGCGCCCCGGCCTTGTCGGTGAGCCCCACCAGGTCGATCACCTCGTCGACCGGCCGCGGGTTCGGGTAGTAGACGGAGAAGTGCGACACGACCTCCCGCACCGTCAACTCGGCCGCGTCGGTGGCCGACTGCAACACGATCCCGATCCGCGCCCGCCAGTCCCCGGACGGCTTGCCGGGATCCTGCCCCAGCACGTGGACCTCACCCCCGTCCCGCTTCCGGTGCCCTTCGAGGATCTCCACCGACGTGCTCTTCCCCGCCCCGTTGGGCCCCAACAACGCGAACACCTCACCCGCGGCGATGTCGAGGTCCACCCCGTCCACCGCGGCCACCCCGCCGTACGCCTTCCGCAGGCCCCTGACCCTGATTGCGCTCATGGGGCAATCGTGGCGATTACCGCCCTGACCAGGGACGACCTGACGACGGACCGCGGGCGTCCACCGATCGGTGGACAAGGACCGTGACGCGCAGTCAGCTGGGCGGGCGAAATTAGCCCACCCGAGCACGACTTCGTCCGGGACGATGGAAGTTTCAACAGGTCAGGGGGCTGGCCGTGGCATACGTCCTCTTCGTCGTCAGCGCTCTGGCGGGAGCCGCGGGCTTCGCGCTCCTGCGGTGGAGCCGGTCGCGCCCGGTCGAGCAGGCCCCCGTCGTCGTGCCTGCCGAGCCTCCGCCCACGCCCTTCCGCGCCGAGGAACCGCCGCCGCTGCCGAAGCCGTTGCGGGTCACGCTCGTGGTCGTCGAGGGGACCGAGGGGACCACGCTCACGTTGCCGTCGGTCGGGACCGCGGAAGGGGGCACGTACGTGGTGGAGGACGTGGAGGTCGAGCCGCACGACTTCTTCGACAGCTTCGCCACCCGCTCCCGCCAGGCCGCCCACGACCTGCGCTACTGCGACCTCGTGGTCCGCGACGGGCAGGTGATCACCAGGGCGGCGATGCCGCTGGGCGTGCTGATGACGGGCAACCCGGACCTCGTCGACACGTGCGCGAAAGCGCTGGTCGACCCGGCCCACCGGCCCGTGTTCCGCGAGAAGGTCGCGGAGGTCGTGCGCAAGGGAGACGTGCTGCGCTGGCTGGAACGCCACGAACAGGCCCTCGCCCAACCCCTGCCGGAGATGCGCGTCGACACCGCGAACCTCGAAGTCCCGAAACCCCCGTGGAACCCGATGGACCGCGACAGGTGGCCGTTCGTCTTCGAACCGCAGCCGGCCGACGACGAGGCGGGCAAGCCGTCGAAGTGACGGCGGGTGGGGGCGAGGAACCCCGCCCCCACACCGTCAGGCGATCGTGTCCCAGCCCTCGACGTCCTCGGGGCCGCGCGGTGCGGGGCCGATGTACTTCGCGGACGGGCGGACGAGGCGGCCGGTGCGCTTCTGCTCCAGGATGTGGGCCGCCCAGCCCGCTGTGCGGGCGCAGGTGAACATCGCGGGCATCATGTGCGGGGGTACCTGGGCGAAGTCGAGGATCACCGCGGCCCAGAACTCGACGTTGGTCTCGATCGCGCGGTCCTTGCGGCGTTCGCGCAGCTCCGCCAAGGCGGCCTGTTCCAGGGCCGCGGCGACCTCGTAGCGCTCCGCGCCGAGTTCCTGGCAGGTGCGGCGGAGGACGCGGGCGCGGGGGTCTTCCGCCCGGTAGACGCGGTGGCCGAAGCCCATGAGCCGTTCGCCGCGGTCGAGGATCGCGGACACCACGGCTTTCGGGTCGCCGGTCTTCTCGACCTCGTCGATCATCGGCAGCACCCGTGCGGGGGCGCCGCCGTGGAGCGGGCCGGACATCGCGCCGATGGCGCCGGACATCGCCGCCGCCACGTCCGCGCCGGTCGAGGCGATCACGCGGGCCGTGAAGGTGGAGGCGTTCAGGCCGTGTTCGGCGGCCGACACCCAGTACGCGTCCAGCGCCCGCACGTGGGCCGGGTCGGGGTCGCCGCGCCAGCGCGTCAGGAACCGCTCGGTCACGGTCGTGCACTCGTCGATCCGCGCCTGCGGCACGGCGGGCCTGCCGATGCCGCGCGCCGACTGGGCCGCGTAGGACAGGGCCATCACGGAGGCGCGGGCGAGCTGCTCGCGAGCCACCTCCTCGGAGATGTCCAGCAGCGGCTGGTAGCCCCAGATCGGCGCGACCATCGCCAGCGCCGCCTGCACGTCGACGCGCACGTCGCCGGTGTGCACGGGGATGGGGAACGACTCGGCGGGCGGCAGGCCGGGGCCGAAGCGGCCGTCGACCAGCAGCGCCCACACGTTGCCGAAGGTGACCCGGCCGACCAGGTCCTCGATGTCGACCCCGCGGTAGCGCAGAGCGCCGCCGTCGCGGTCCGGTTCGGCGATCTCGGTCCGGAAGGCGACGACGCCCTCGAGCCCCGGACGGAATCCGTCAGAGTCTTCCTGCACCACCTTGTGCACGCCTCCTTCAAAAGCACGGTGCGGCAACACTGCTCCCGGATCCGGGGCGAGGCAATCGCGCCGGGCGGTGTCGTGGGTCACGATCCAGTCAACGATTCAGACCAGGTCGCCCGTTCGGGTTGGTTAACGGCCTGTTTCGGGGGCGCACTCCGAACGGGTCAGGTGATACACCATGACCCATGCATCTCACGCCCCACGAGCGGGACAAGCTCCTCGTCCACGTGGCGGCCGACGTGGCACGTCGGCGGCTCGAACGCGGGGTGCTGCTGAACTACCCGGAGTCGGTCGCGCTGATCACCGCCCACGTGCTCGAAGGCGCGCGGGACGGGCTGACCGTCAGCGAGCTGATGCACAGCGGGCGCACGGTGCTCAGCCGCGCCCAGGTGCAGGACGGCATCCCGGAGATGATCGAGTCCGTCCAGGTGGAGGCGACCTTCCCGGACGGCACCAAGCTCGTGACCGTGCACGACCCGATCAGCTGAGGGGGAGCGGTGCGTCCAGGAGAGATCGTCCCCGGCGCCGAGCCGGTGGAGCTGAACCCCGGCAGGCCGCGGACGACGCTCGTCGTGGTGAACAAGGCGGACCGGCCGGTGCAGGTCGGGTCGCACTACCACTTCGCGGCGGTCAACCCCGGTCTGGAGTTCGACCGGAAGGCGGCGTGGGGGCAGCGGCTCGACGTGCCCGCTGGCACGGCCGTGCGCTTCGAACCGGGCATCGAGCGCGAGGTCGTGCTGGTGCCCATCACCGGCCGCCGCGTGGTGCCGGGGCTGCGACCCGAGTGGGCGGGAGAGCTGTGACGAACATCGACCGCGCGCGGTACGCCGAGCTGTTCGGGCCGACGACCGGCGACCGGATCCGCTTGGCGGACACCGACTTGCTGATCGAGGTGACCGAGGACCGCAGCCGCGGCGCGGGAGCGGGCGACGAGGTGATCTTCGGCGGCGGCAAGGTGATCCGCGAGTCGATGGGTCAGGGCATGGCGACCCGCGCCGAGGGCGCGCCGGACCTGGTGATCACCGGCGCGGTGATCCTGGACCACTGGGGTGTCGTCAAGGCGGACGTCGGCGTGCGGGACGGCCGGATCGTCGGCATCGGCAAGGCCGGGAACCCGGACATCATGGACGGCGTCGACCCCGCGCTGGTGATCGGTCCGTCGACCGAGATCATCGCGGGCAACGGCAAGATCCTCACCGCGGGCGGCATCGACTGCCACGTGCACTTCATCTGCCCGCAGATCGTGGACCAGGCCTTGGCGTCCGGCCTCACGACGCTGGTCGGCGGCGGCACCGGGCCCGCGGACGGCACGAAGGCCACGACCGTCACGCCGGGCGCGTGGAACCTCGGCCGGATGCTGACCGCGATGGACGGCATGCCGGTCAACGTCCTGTTGCTGGGCAAGGGGAACACCGTCCGCGACGACGCGCTGCGCGAGCAGCTCGTCGGCGGCGCGGGCGGGTTCAAGCTGCACGAGGACTGGGGCACCACGCCCGCCGCGATCGACGCCGCGCTGCGCATCGCCGACGAGTCCGGCGTCCAGGTCGCGATCCACACGGACACGTTGAACGAGGCCGGTTTCGTCGAGTCCACTTTGGACGCCATCGGCGGCAGGTCGATCAACGCCTACCACTCCGAGGGCGCGGGCGGCGGCCACGCGCCGGACATCATCCAGGTGGTGTCCGAGCCGAACGTCCTGCCGTCGTCGACGAACCCGACCCGGCCGCACACGATCAACACGCTCGAGGAGCACCTCGACATGCTGATGGTGTGCCACCACCTCAACCCGTCCGTGCCGGAGGACTTGGCGTTCGCGGAGAGCCGGATCCGGCCGACCACGATCGCGGCCGAGGACGTCCTGCACGACATGGGCGCCATCTCGATGATCAGCTCGGACGCGCAGGCCATGGGCCGCGTCGGCGAGGTGATCATCCGGACGTGGCAGACCGCGCACGTCATGCACCGGCGGCGCGGGGAGCTGGAGACGAACCTGCGCGCCCGCCGGTACGTCGCCAAGTACACGATCAACCCGGCCATCGCGCACGGCATCGACCAGGAGGTCGGCTCCGTGGAGGTCGGCAAGCTGGCGGACCTCGTGCTGTGGGAGCCCAAGTTCTTCGGCGTGCGGCCCGCGATCGTGCTCAAGGGCGGGTTCATCGCGTGGGCCGCGATGGGCGACGCGAACGCGTCGATCCCGACCCCGCAGCCGATCCTGGCGCGGCCGATGTTCGGCTCCTACCCGAGCGCGGCGGCGGCGAGCAGCTTCCACTTCGTGTCGCAGGAGGCGATCGACTCGGACCTCGCGGGCCGGTTGAACCTGATGCGGAAGATGCTGCCGGTGAAGAACACCCGCCGGGTCGGCAAGGAGGACATGCTGCTCAACGACGCCATGCCGCGGGTCCGCGTGGACCCGGACAGCTTCGCCGTGCGCATCGACGGCGAGCTGGTCGAGCCGCAGCCGGTGAGCGACCTGCCCATGGCCCAGCGCTACTTCCTGTTCTGATGGACGTTTCCGGCCTGCTGCTGGCGGACTCCCGGTTCCCCGGCGGCGGACACGCGCACTCCGGCGGCCTGGAGGAGGCCGCGGCGCGCGGGCTCGTCACGGGCGAGGCCGACCTGGCCTCGTTCCTGGTCGGCAGGCTGCACACGGCGGGCGAGCTGGCCGCCGTGTTCGCCGCCGCGGCCGCGCACGCCGTGCAGCACGGGACGACGCCGTGGCTGGAGCTGGACGCCGAACTGGACGCCCGCACCCCCTCGCCCGCGCAGCGGAAGTCGTCACGGGCGCAGGGGAGGGGCACCGCGCGGGCGGGGCAAAGGGCGTGGCCGTCGCCCGCGCTCGACCGGCTGCTGAAGGACACCCCGCGCCCGCACCACCCGATCATCCTCGGCGCCCTGACCGCGTTGGCGGGCGGCGAGCCGCAGGACGCGGCCCTGTCGGTCTGCTACCTCGCGGTCAGCGGCCCGGCGAGCGCCGCGATCCGCCTGCTGGGCCTCGATCCCTTCGGGGTCAACGCCGTGATCGCGCGGCTCGCGCCCGAGATGCGCGACGTCGCCGCCGCCGCGGCGAAGACCGCCGACCACGACCCGCGGGACCTCCCCGCGCCCGGCGCGCCGGGCCTCGACCTCCTGGCCGAGGCCCACGACCGGCACCACCGAGAAGAGGTGCGTCTCTTTGTCAGCTGACCACGAGCACCCGGTCAACTTCGACCCCACCGACGCGGGCCACGACCCGCACCACCACCACGCGCCGATGGGCCGCGCGGTGCGGATCGGCATCGGCGGACCGGTGGGCAGCGGCAAGACCGCCCTCACCGCCGCGCTGTGCCGGGCGCTGGGCGACACCGTGAACCTCGCGGTGGTGACGAACGACATCTACACCACCGAGGACGCGGACTTCCTGCGCAAGGCGGGCGTGCTGGCCGTGGACCGGATCGAGGCCGTGCAGACGGGCTGCTGCCCGCACACCGCGATCCGCGACGACATCACCGCGAACCTGGACGCCGTGGAACTGCTGGAGGAGCGCGTCCCCGGCCTGGAGCTGGTGATCATCGAGAGCGGCGGCGACAACCTCACCGCCGTGTTCAGCCGCGGCCTGGTCGACCGGCAGATCTTCGTGGTCGACGTGGCGGGCGGCGACAAGGTGCCGCGCAAGGGCGGCCCCGGCGTCACCACGGCCGACCTGCTGGTGATCAACAAGATCGACCTCGCCCCGCTCGTGGGCGCGGACCTGGACGTGATGACGTCCGACGCGCACCGGATGCGCGGCGACCTCCCGGTGATCAGCCAGTCCCTGGTGGCGACGCCGAACGCGCCGGACGTGGCGGGCTGGGTGCGGACCCAGCTGCACGACTGCACGGTGGCCGCGGCCCCGGCGTCCAGGTAGGACACCCGTGAAGGCGCAAGCCCGGCTCGTCGTGGAGCGGGACGCGGACGGCCGCAACGTCGTCCGCGACCTGCGGTCCATGGCGCCCATCACGCTCGTGCCGCACCGCAGCCGGGTGCGGTCCGCGAACGAGCCCGCGCTGGTGCACCTCGTCAGCTCGGTGACCGCTCCGCTCGGCGGTGACGACCTCGAACTCGACGTCGTCGTCGCCGACGGCGCGCACCTCGTCCTGCGGGGCGTCGCGGCGACTTTGGCGCTGCCCGGACACCTCCCAGGGGGGAGCCGCGCTCGCGTCCGGATCGAGGTCGGCTCGAAGGCCAGTGTCCAGTTCGTCCCGGAGCCGACGGTCGTCACAGCGCGTGCACGGCACGAGGCCGAGCTGATCGTCGAGCTGGCCGCGAGCGCGCTGCTGCGCACCCGCGAGGTGTTGGTGCTCGGAAGGGCGGGTGAACGGCCGGGGTCGCTGACGAGCACCGTGCGAGTGCGCCGCGACGGGGGCCCGCTACTGGACCAATCACTCCGGATCGGCACCCCGTCCCTCGACGCGAGCGCCGCGCACCTCGCGGGTAGACGCGTCCTGGGGACGGAAGTCCTGTGCTGGGGCGAAGATCCGGCCGAACCGTTTTCACACGATTGGTGGTCACTCGTCCCGCTGGCGCGGGGCGGGAGCCTCGCGACCTCGCTCGCGGGCGACGCCGTGACGGCTCAGGCGTGGCTCGAGGCGGCACTGGATGTTCACCCTGGATGGCGTTCCCGTGTCGGCTGATCATCTGACTCGATCACGTTCGCGATTCAGAAGAATTGATCACACGCACAGTGACCATCCAGGTGGGACGGATCACCAGCCAGGCGGTTCCGCACAGGGCCCGGAACCCGTACGGTCGCCACCCACGGGGTGCCACGAGTGCCTGTTCTCCCAGGGAGGTTTCGCCGATGTCGGAGACGAACATCGCACTGCCGTCCATGCGCGTGTCGTACGAACAGGGCTCGCTGACGGAAGACGATCTCGCCACCACGTGGCACGAGCAGTTGCAGCTGTGGCTGGACCAGGCGACCGGCGCCGGACTGCCCGAGCCCAACGCGATGGTGCTCGCCACCGCGGACACGGAGGGGCGCCCGTCGTCCCGCACGGTCCTGGCCAAGGGACTGGACGTCCGCGGGCTGGTCTTCTTCACGAACTACACCTCCTCCAAGAGCCACGACCTGATGGCCACGCGCTACGCCTCGGCCACGTTCCCGTGGTTCGCCATGCAGCGGCAGGCGCACGTGCGCGGCACGGTCGAGAAGGTCGGTCCGGTGGAGACCGCGGAGTACTGGAACAGCCGCCCGCGCGGCTCCCAGATGGGCGCGTGGGCGTCCCCGCAGTCGCGGGTCGTGTCGGGTCGCTCCACTTTGGAGAGTGCCCTGCACAAGATCGAGCGCCAGTTCGCCGACTCCGAGCGAGTACCGGTACCCCCGCACTGGGGTGGCTGGCGCATCCGCCCGGAGGAGGTCGAGTTCTGGCAGGGCCGTCGGGACCGGATGCACGACCGGCTCCGCTTCCGCCTCGGCCGCGACGGCTGGGAGTTGCAGCGCGTAGCGCCGTGACCTGTGCGACTTCACCCGCTCACGACTCGTTAGTTGTCCTAAGCTAACGAGTCGTGAGCGGTTTGCTGCGCAAGGTCGCCATCGACACCAGACCACTGAAGATCGTCGCCTACCGACGGCTGTGGTTGTCGACGGTCGTGACCGCCGTCGGCAGCCAGCTCACCGCCGTGGCCGTCCCGAAGCAGGTGTACGACCTCACCGGGTCGTCCGGCTGGGTCGGCATCGCCGCCGCCGTCGCGCTGGTCCCGCTGCTGATCTTCGGCCTGTACGGCGGGGCCGTGGCCGACGCGGTCGACCGCCGCAAGCTGCTCATCGTCACCAACGCCGGCATCGCCGTGACGTCCGTCCTGCTGTGGTTGCAGGCCGCGTTCCACGTCGAGTCCGTGTGGCTGATCATCGCCCTGCTCGGCCTCCAGCAGGTGTTCTTCGCCCTCAACGCCCCCGCGCGCAGCGCCGTCATCGCCCGGCTGGTCCCGGCCGAGCTGATGGCCTCCTCCGTGGCCCTGAACAGCACCGTCATGACGTTCGGCGCGGTGCTGGGACCGATGCTCGCGGGCGCGCTGATGCCGCTGGTCGGCCTGTCGACGCTCTACCTGGTCGACGCCATCGCGCTCACCATCACGATCTACGCGGTGTTCCGGCTCCCCTCGATGCCGCCGCTCAGCGGCCAGTCCCGGCGGGCCGGGATCCGCGACGTGCTGGAGGGCTTCCGCTACCTCGGCACGCAGAAGCTGCTGGCGGCGTCGTTCCTGCTGGACATCATCGCCATGGTGTTCGGGATGCCGCGCGCCCTCTTCCCGGAGATGGCGGAGAAGACGTTCGGCGACCCGCCCGGCGGCGGTCTGGCGCTCGGCTGGCTGTTCGCCGCCGTGCCGCTGGGCGCGATGGCGTGCGGGCTGCTGTCCGGCTGGCTGACCAGGCTGGACCGGCACGGTGCCGGCGTCACCCTCTCCGTCGTCGCCTGGGGCGTGGCGATCGCGGGGTTCGGCCTGTCGCACTCGCTGTGGCTCGCGGTCGTGTTCCTGGCGCTGGCCGGCGCCGCCGACATGGTCAGCATGGTGTTCCGCGGCGCGATCCTGCAGAACGCCGCCACCGACGAGATGCGCGGCCGGATGCAGGGCGTGTTCATCGTCGTCGTGGCGGGCGGGCCCCGGCTCGCGGACCTGCTGCACGGCACCACCGGAGCGATCGCCGGACCCGGCGCGGCCGTGGCGGGCGGTGGCGTGCTGGTCGTGGTGTTCACGATCATCGCCGTGCTCGCCCTGCCCGCCGTGTGGCGCTACCGGTTCACGCCCGACGAGGAGCCCGCCGCCACGACCCCGTCCTAGTCGGACGGACCGAGGTGCAGGCGCGTGCGGTAGGCGTCCGACCGGGCGGACAGCAGGAGGCGGGCGTGGCCGTGGTGGACCGGCACGGCGCAACCCTCGCCGGACAGCAGCGCCCCGGCCAGGACGCCGACGGACTCGGCGTCGAGGTCCAGCACGAGGTGGGCGGCCTTGCCTTCGTCGGGGATCACCTCCTGCCACGCAGGTAGGTCTCCGTCTTGGCCGTGCTGAAAGCGCGGTCCCCGAGCGCGGTCCACGTCTTCTCGAAGGCCTCGACCCGCTCCTCGTCGTCGAGGACCACCGTGGAGAGCCGCGTCTCCAGCAGCACCAGGCTGGTCTCCTCGACGTGGTCGACGATGGCGAACGGGCCGGTCAGGCCGGGGTGCAGCCCGGCGGCGGTCGGGATGACCCGGACCGACACGTTGGGCAGCTCCGCGAGGTCGGCGAGGCGGCGCAGCTGGCGGCGGTGGGTTCCCGGATCGCCGAAGGGGCGGTCCAGCACGGACTGGTCGACGAGGACGTCCAGCAGCGCGGGCTTGGTGCGGGTGAGCGTGTTCTGCCGCGCCATCCGGCGCGCCGTCGCCGCGTCCACCTCGGCGTGGCTCAGCTCCGGGCCCGTCTCGCGGATGATCGCCCGCGCGTACTCCGCGGTCTGGAGCAGGGCGGGGACCAGCAGCGGCTCGTAGTTCCGCAGGGCGGCCGCGTCCTCCTCGAAGTCGACCCACTCCGGCCGGTCGCCGCGACCCCCGCGCCCCACCGCCCGCCGAGCCGCGTCGAGCAGCGCCTCGCGCGACGGCGGGGGCACGCGGTAGTGGTCGAGCAGCCTCTCCAGCTCCTCCACGCGGATGCCCGCGGCCGCCGTCTCCCACCGGCTCACCCTGCTCGCCGAGACGCCGAGCGCCGCCGCGACCTCGGCTCCGCTCCGCCCCGACGCACGCCGGAACCGGCGCAGCGCGAGCGCGATTCTGCGGGAGTGCGCGGGGGTTCCGGCGCGTTTTTCCATGCAATTCATCCTAACCGTGGACCAATGGTCCAGCCACTGCCTGATCGGGCGAGAGCGGGAATTCCGCGGAAATCGCCCTTCGCGCCGGAATCGCCGACGAATCGCGGCAGCGGTGTTCGGTTGTCCGAAGGCGGTCACCCGGCGTGAGCGGGGCCACCAGGGCATCTCCTGCGGGGAAGCCGTCCGGCCGGCGGGCGAAAAGGACGAATCAACCTTAAGGCTTGCCCAACCGGGAGTCGCCCGACTACCGGCTGTTCATGTGATGCGGCACACTCCTCGGGTATGGCGGACGCGACGAGCGCACCGGCGCAACCGGAACTGAAAAGGGCCATCGGTCCGAAACTGCTGCTGTTCTTCGTGATCGGGGACATCCTCGGCACGGGTATCTACGCACTCACCGGAAACGTGGCGGGCAAGATCGGCGGCGCCTTGTGGCTGCCTTTCCTGCTCGCGTTCGTCGTCGCCTTCCTGACGGCGTTCAGCTACCTCGAACTCGTCGGCAAGTACCCGAGGGCCGCGGGGGCTGCGCTGTACACGAACCGGGCGTTCGGGATCCAGTTCCTGACGTTCATGGTGGCGTTCGCGGTGATGAGCTCGGGCATCACGTCGGCGGCCTCGGCGGCGCTCGCGTTCGGCAAGACCTACCTCCAGGCCGTGCTGCGGGAGTTCTTCTCCGACTCCGTCGCGGTGCCCGCCACGCTGGTGGCGATCCTGTTCATCGCCGGGCTCGCGGCGGTGAACTTCCGCGGGGTCTCGGAGTCGGTGAAGGCGAACGTCGTCCTCACCTGCATCGAGCTGTCCGGCCTGCTGATCATCATCGGCATCGGGATCTGGGCCGTCATGCAGGGCGACGGCGACCCGAGCCGCCTCACCCAGATCGATCCCGCTCCCGGCCAGGGCGCGCTGCTGGCGATCACGTCGGCGACCGCGCTGGCGTTCTTCGCGATGGTGGGGTTCGAGGACTCGGTCAACATGGCCGAGGAGTGCCGCGAGCCGGTGCGGATCTTCCCGCGCGCAATGTTGCTGGGCATGGGGGTCGCGGCCGCCATCTACGTGCTGGTGGCGATCACCTCGTCGCTGCTGATCCCCGCCGACGAGCTGGCGAAGTCGGGCAGCGGGGCGCTGCTGAAGGTCGTCACGGTGGGCGCGCCCGGTTTCCCGCTGTGGCTCTTCTCGCTCATCGGGCTGTTCGCGGTCATCAACTCGGCGCTGATCAACATGCTGATGGCGAGCAGGCTGCTCTACGGCATGTCGAACGAGAAGATCATCCCGAAGTTCTTCGGGGTCGTGCACCCGGCCCGGCGGACGCCGTGGACGTCGATCGTGTTCACCAGCGGCATCGCCGTCATCCTGGTGTCCTTCGTGGACATCGCGCAGCTCGGCGGCACCACGTCGTTGCTGCTGCTGATCGTGTTCACGATCGTCAACATCGCGGTCCTGGTGCTGCGCAAGGAGAAGGCCGACCACCAGCACTTCCGGGCGCCGACGGTCGTGCCGGTGCTCGGCGCGGTCACCTGCGCGTTCCTGGCCAGCCCGCTGTCGGGTCGGCCGTGGGCCGACTACAAGATCGCGCTCTACCTGCTCGGCGCGGGCGTGGTGCTCTGGCTCGTCAACTACTTCGTCCACGGCAAGACCGAGGAGTTCGATCCGGAGAAGTTGGCGAAGTAGCCTTTTTGTCAACCCCTATTGAGACCCCGGAGTCCGTTTCGCATCTGTGAAACGGACTCCGGGTGGCGTTTATCGGGAGTCGTGCCATCATTCCCCCGTGGTCGACTACTTGATTTCCCAACGCGATGAACGGGTGGAGCGCGCCGAACAGGTCGCCGCCGTCCGGGCGACCTACGGCTACAACCTGGAGATGGGTTTCCCGGTCGCCGCGGGCACGTCCGAGGACGACGGTCCGGCGCTGCGCTGGCAGGTCAAGTCGTTGGAGGCGCAGGAGAGGCTGCGGATGAACCTGCGCGTGCTCAAGCGCCGCGGGAAGTGGAACTTCGTCAACGACCTCCAGCCGCTCGCCCCGCTGAAGCTGGCGTCGATGATCCGCGCGGACGACATGGCGGGCATCGTCGACTACTTCATGCCCGTTCCCGGCGGAATCGTCGGCGATGTCCGGGAAAAGAGCCTCCAGGACTTCCGAGACGTATTCGCGTTGTCCCAGCCGCCGTCGATCGTGGAACGGTTCCGCAGCGACGAGTACTTCGCCGAGTGCTTCGTCGCGGGCCCCGATCCGACCCGGCTGAAGCGGATGACCGCGATTCCGGGGAAGTTCCCGATCACGTCCGGGCACCTGACCGCGCTGCCCGAGTTCGCCACCGACGACCTGGACACGGCGATCGCGGCGGGCCGCGTCTACTGGGTCGACTACGAGGCGATGCTGGAGCTGGACGACGGCGTCCACCCGCAGGCCCAGAAGTACATGTACTCGCCCATGGTCGCGTTCTGCGTGCCGCGGCGGGGCGGCGCGCTGCGGCCGTTCGCGATCCAGACCGGGCAGGACCCGGCGGGCCGGGACGTCTACACGCCCGCCGACGGCCACTCGTGGAGCCTGGCCAAGAACTGCGTGCTCGCCGCGCACAACACGTACCACGAGGTGTTGACGCACCTGGGTTTCACGCACCTGATGAGCGAGCCGGTGCTGCTCGCGGCGGTCCGCAACTTCGCCGCCAACCACCCGGTGTGCGTGCTGCTGCGCAGGCACTTCGAGGGCACGTTCTCGATCAACAAGCTGGCCGTGGAGCTGCTGATCCAGCCGGGCAAGGCCGTGGAGTACCTGATCGGGTCCGACCTGAAGTCGACCTACCCGTGGCTGGCGAAGCACCGCGCGAACCACTCGTTCCGCGACAACTACCTGCCGTCGAAGCTCGCGAGCAGCGGCACGGACGGGCAGCAGCACCTGCCGCACTTCCCGTACCGCGACGACGGCCTGCTGGTGTGGAACGCGATCTCGGCGTGGGTGACCGACTTCGTGTCCGCCTACTACCGCGACGACAACGACGTGCGCGCCGACCACGAGCTCCAGGCGTGGGCCGCGGAGGTCGCCACGGCCGGTCAGGTCCGCGACTTCGGCGCGACGCCGGGGCAGGTCGGCGACCTGCACGACCTGGTGGAGATCCTCACCATGGTGATCTGGACCGCGGGCCCGCAGCACGCGGCGGTGAACTTCGCGCAGAAGGACCACATGGCGTTCCTGCCCGCGAACCCGCTCGCCGGCTACACGCCCGAGCCGAAGGGCAAGGGCCACACCGAGGCCGACTGGCTGGCGAACCTGCCGCCGCTGGACGTCGCCGTGCAGCAGTTCTGCGTGATGACGTTCCTCGGGTCCGTCCACCACACCGTGCTGGGCGACTACGAGGACGACTTCCGCGGCGGCCCCGCGAGCGGCGCGCACCAGCGCTTCCTGACCCACCTGACGAGCGTCGAAGACGAGATCAAGGCCCGCAACCGGAGGCGAACCATGCCCTACGAGTACCTCCAGCCGTCCCTCATCCCCAACAGCACCAACATCTAAGGCGATGACCGAACCCAGCACCGCGTGGCGGGAAGTCGTCGCGCCGGACGAAGAGCACCGCCACGTCAAGCAGGCTGAGGCGTTCACCGCCATGCAGCTCCGCAAGTCCGCCGAGTTCGGCGTCGGCCGCGCCCTGCACCGCAGGCAGCGGGTGGCGCTGCGGGCGACCCTGGAGGTCCCGGCCGACCTGCCCGCCGCGGCTCGGCAGGGCGTCTTCGCCTCGGCCGCGACCTACGAGGTGTGGCTGCGGCTGTCCAACGGCGGCTTCGACGTGGCACCGGACAGCAAGCCGGACATCCGCGGCTTCGCGATCAAGGTCCTCGGCGTGCCGGGGGAGTCCGTGTTCGGCGGCCCGGCCGCGTCGCAGGACTTCGCGCTGATCAACCACGAGCACTTCAGCTCGTCGACCAGCGAGGAGTTCACCGCCATCACGACCGGCGCGGGCGGGGGAGCGGTCGGCGTGCTCAAGGCCGTCGTGCGCTCGCCGCGGATCGTCGGCGGCCTGAAGGAGGTCGTGGGCGCGGTGCGCAAGCCGTTCGGCGGCTTCGCCACGGAGGACTTCTTCAGCGCCGCCCCGATCAAGTGCGGGCCCTACGCCGCACGGGTCCGCGTGCTCGCCGCGTCGACCGACGTGAACCCCGCGGCCCACGAGGACTGGCCCGCCGACGTGTACGGCAGGCTGGCCACCGCTCCGCTCGTGCACGAGGTGCAGCTCCAGTTCTTCCTGGACGAGGAGCGGACGCCGATCGAGGACGCCGCGGCCACGTGGGACTCGCCGTACGTCACGGTCGCGCGGCTGGTGATCCCCCAGCAGGAGCCGGACGAGGCCTTCGCGGCCAAGGTCGAGGCCGCCCGCTTCGACCCGTGGAACGCCGTCGTCGACCACCGCCCGCTCGGCGAGGTCATGCGCGCCCGCAAGGTCGCGTACCGCCCCAGCCAGGAGAACCGGGGCGCGGACTAGAGCCGCTTGCCCATCTGCTCCGACCGGACCTCGAACCCGGCCGACCGGTAGAGCGCCCGCGCCGTCGTGTTGTCGTGGAACACGTTCAACGTCAGCTCGACGGCGCCGTGCGCCCGCGCGTCCTCCTCCGCGAGCCGCACGGCCGCCTTCCCGTACCCGCGCCCCCGGAACGCGGGCGCGACCTCCACGAGGTAGATCCACTCCACGTCGGCCCGCCGGTTCGGACCGGGCCCGAGCCACAGCGACCCGACCCGCTCCCCGCCGTCGACGATCGCGTGCACCCGGTGGCCGGGCGCGGGGAACTCGGCGAACTGCGCGCCCGCGATCTCCCGCGCGACCGACTCGGGCTCACCGGCCGAGACGCGCGCGGCCACGTAGACGTCGAACTGCTCCGCGCTGAGGGCGGTGATCTCGTCGTCGGTCAGGGGGCGGAGCGACACGTCGGGCACCGGGCCAGCCTAGACAGTGCCCGCCAACGCGGGCAGGAGGTCGCGGAACGTGCGGCCGGAGGCGGGGATGCCGAGCGCGGTCATGGTCCAGCCCGCGCCGTCGCGGGACAGCTTGGCCATGATCTGCGCGGTGTGCCTGCCCGAGCCCGTGAGGTTGAACTTGGCGATCTCGCTGTCGCCCCCGGTCTCGTCCAGGAGCCTGCACGAGGCGTTCTCGATCTGCGAGAAGTCCTGTCCGGTGAACGAGTTCACCGTGAACACCAGGGTCTCCACCGCCGCCGGGAGGCGGGACAGGTCGACCTGGATGGACTCGTCGTCGCCCTCGCCGTCGCCGGTGAGGTTGTCGCCGGTGTGGCGGACCGCGCCGTCCTGGCTGACGAGCTGCTTGAACCACACCTGGTCGACGAGCACGCCCGCCGCGTCGAACAGCAGCGCGGAGGCGTCCAGGTCGATGGACTGGGCGCGCGAGCCGAACAGGCCGCGCTTCTTCACGGCGTCCCACCCGAGGCCCATGCGGACCTTCGTGAGGGTGCCGCCGCCGCGCTTCTCCAGCGAGACGCGCTGGCCCTTGGTCAGGGTGACTGTCATGGTCTTCCTCCTGGTGTCACTTGCTGCCCGCGGTCCACCGCAGGCCCCAGCCGTAGGTCTCGTCGAGCAGCCGCTGGCCGCCGTTGAGGTAGGTCACCTCGTGGCGCACGGACAGGCCGTCGCCGGTCGGTTCGAGCATCGCGACGGCGCACATCCGGGCGCCCGCGCGCGGTTCGTCCAAGCGCACCTCGACCTGCGGGCCGGACACCGGGTGCAGCGTCACGACGCCGTCGGCCTCGGCCCAGTTCGGGACGCCCTCGTAGATGAACGCGAACACCAGCACGCGGCGGATCGCCTTGACGTGCCGGAGGTCGATGAACAGGTTCTCGCCGCCGGAGTTCGCGCCGGAGCGGTCGTCGCCGTCCAGTCGGATCACGTGGTCGCGCACGCCGTCCGGGCTCGCGGTGAACGCGTTGCCGAGCGCCTGCACGACGCCCTTGGAGCCGTCGGCGAACTCGTAGAGGCAGCCGAGGTCGAGGTCGATCGCCGGGCCGGAGGTGAACCGGTCGAAGAAGCCGGTCTTGGCGGGGCGGGCGTTCCAGTTCAGGTTGACCCGCAGGACGCCGGTCGTGCCGCTCTGCTTGGCCAGGGAGACCGTGCGGGCCGAGCGGGTGAGGGTGATCTTGTTCAGCGAGACGGGACGGGAGCGCTTGGTGTAGTCGATGGCCATGACTCGCCCTTCTGGTCGGGGGACCGGCGGTTGCGCAGGACCGAGGAGAGGAACGCCACGCCGATGAAGCCGATCCCGACCAGACCGGTCACCACCTCGGGGACCTCGAAACCGATGGTGCACAGCAGGAGCACGGCCAGCGCGCCGATCGCCCACTGGGCGCCGTGCTCCAGGTAGACGTACTCGTCGAGCGTCTTCTGCCGGACGAGGTACACCGTCAGCGAGCGGACGAACGACGCGCCGATCAGGCCGAGGCCGACGGCGATGACGATCGGGTCGGAGGTGATGGCGAACGCGCCGACCACGCCGTCGAAGCTGAACGACGCGTCGAGGACTTCCAGGTACAGGAAGGAGAAGAACGCGGCCTTGCCCGCCTTCGCCACGAGTTCGCCGTTGCCGCTGGGCTCGAACACGTCGCCGAGCGCCTTCACCAGCACGTAGGTGACGAGCCCGAGGACACCGGAGACCATGACGGTCGCCGTCTTGCCCTCCGGGGCGAGCTTGAACGCGGCGAGCGTGACCGCGACCAGCGCCACCACGACCGAGAGCTGGTTGAGCTTCCCGAGCCGGGCGAGCGGCCGTTCCAGCCAGCTCAGCCACGTGACCTCGCGCTCCTCGAACACGAAGTCGCAGAACAGGGACAGCAGGAACACCCCGCCGAACGCGGCGATCGCGGGGTGGGCCTCGTGCAGCAGGTACCCGTACGTGCCCTCGACCGAGGGGTCGCCCTTGGCCATCGCCAGCTCGATCGCGGACGCCGGGGACATCTGCGCGGAGATGCCGACGATGAGCAGCGGGAACGCCAACCGCATGCCCACCACGGCGATGAGGATGCCGAGCGTCAGGAACAGCCGCTGCCAGAACGGGTTCATCGACTTGAGCACGGTCGCGTTGACGACCGCGTTGTCGAACGACAGCGAGACCTCCAGCACGCCGAGGATCGCCGCGATCAGCAGACCCGTCGGGCCCGCGTAGAGGTACGCGGCCGTGAGACCGACCGCCGTGAGGAGGAACGAGCCGCCGAAAGTCCTGAGGAACATGGCTTTCCTTCGCTTCGGATCCGGCCGAGCACGGTGGTGGTGAGCCGGGGCGGCCCACCACCGTCGCGACGGCTAGCCGATGTTGACGCCGAAGTCGCGGGCGATGCCTTCGAGACCGGACGCGTAGCCCTGGCCCACGGCGCGGAACTTCCACTCGCCGGAGGAGCGGTACAGCTCGCCGAAGATCATCGCGGTCTCGGTGGAGGCGTCCTCGCTGAGGTCGTAGCGGGTCAGCTCGGCGTCGCCGTCCTGGTTGACCACGCGGATGAACGCGTTGCGCACCTGGCCGAACGAGTGCCCGTGCTTCGCGGCCTCGTGGATCGACACCGGGAACACGATCTTGTCGCAGTCGGAGGGGACGCTCGAAAGGTCGACGATGATCTTCTCGTCGTCACCGTCGCCGCCGCCGGTCAGGTTGTCGCCGGTGTGCTCGACCGAGCCGTCGGGGCTGCGCAGGTTGTTGAAGAACACGAAGTGCGCGTCCGACATGACCTTGCCGGACTCGTTCACCATCAGCGCGCTGGCGTCGAGGTCGAACTCGACGCCGCTCGTGGTGCGCTCGTCCCAGCCGAGGCCGACGACGACGGACTTGAGGCCGGGGGCCTGCTTGCTGAGCGAGACGTTGCCACCCTTGGTGAGCATGACGGACATGTGCTGCCTCCTGAACGCGATTGTCTCGATGTGCCGCCAATGGAAAAGCGTCACGCCGGATTGCGCCGCTTTTCCGATTGCTGACCCTGTATCGGTGGCGGTCCGGAAAACGTAACGCCTTGTTCCCGGCCTATTTTTGCGGATTTCCGACGGCATGTTAGACGTCATTTTCGAGAATGCACGTGCCAATTAGTGGACAGAAAACCCCGCAGCTCGCCGTCCACCGGGGGCCCCGGCCCGACTAGGCTTTCGCCATGCTGGAGATCTCCTACGGCGCGTCGCGTGCCGTGATCGCGCGCACGGGTGCCGGGCTTCGCTCCTTCGAGGTGGACGGGGCGCCGTACGTCGAGACCTACGACGACGAGCCGCCGATGGGCTGCGGGGCGGTGCTCATCCCGTGGCCGAACCGGACCGCGGCCGCCACGTGGACGTTCAACGGCGACCCGCAGCACCTGGAGGTCACCGAGCCCGCGCGCGGCAACGCCATCCACGGGCTCGTGCGGCACGCCGAGTGGGACGTCGTCGAGCACACCGGGTCGCTGGTGTCGCTGGAGACCACGATCGCCGCGCAGGCCGGGTGGCCGGTGCCGCTGCACGTGACGACGAGCTACGCGCTCGACGAGAACGGCCTCACGGTGGCGCACGGCGTGCACAACGTGGGCGACCGCTCGACGCCGTTCGGCGTCGGCACGCACCCGTACCCGCGGGCCGGGCTGTCCGAGAACGACGACTGCACGCTGAGGCTCGCCGCGACGACCGTCGTCCCGGTCGACGCCGAGTCGATGATCCCCAACGGCGTCCCGCAGCACGTCGAGGGCACGGAGTACGACTTCCGCGAGGCCCGCCCGCTCAAGGGCGTCCAGCTGGACACCGCGTTCGGCGGCTGCGAGCCGGGGCCGGACGGGCTGGTGCGCCACGAGGTGCGCGGGCCGCGGCAGAGCGTGGAGCTGTGGGCGGACCCGGACTTCAAGTGGGTGCAGGTGTACACGCCGGACGCGTTCCCCGGTCGCGGTCGCGCGGTCGCGATCGAGCCGATGACGTGCCCGCCGGACGCGTTGAACTCGGGTGTCGACCTGATCGTGCTCGCGCCCGGCGAGGCGTGGGCGGCGCGCTGGGGCGTGCGACCGTTGGCGTGAGCCGGGGAATCCCGTTAGCGTCGCTAAGTATGAATGTCGCTATCACGGGTGGATATGTCGTTCCGGTCGACGGGGACCCCATCGAGGGCGGAACCGTGCTGGTCCAGGACGGCAAGATCGTCGCCGTCGGGGCAGAGGTGGAGATCCCCGACGGCGTCGAGGTCGTGGACGCCGCCGGGTCGTGGGTGCTGCCGGGCTTCGTCGAGGCGCACGGCCACATGGGCGTGCACGAGGAGGGCGAGGGCTGGGCGGGGCAGGACACCAACGAGATGACCGACCCCAACGGCGCCAGGATGCGCGCGTTGGACGCCATCAACCCGGACGACATGGGATTCCGGGACGCGTTGTCGGGTGGTGTCACCACGGCCAACGTGAAGCCCGGTTCGGGCAATCCGATCGGCGGTCAGACGGTCGCGCTGAAGATGTGGGGCCGCACCGTCGACGAAATGCTGATCCGCGAACCGGTGTGCGTGAAGAGCGCTCTCGGGGAGAACCCGAAGCGCGTTTACGGCGACCAGAAGAAACTGCCGTCGACCCGCCAGGGCGTGGCCGCGGTCATCCGCGACGCGTTCACCAAGGCGCAGGACTACCAGGCCCGTCGCGAGCACGCGCAGTCCGAGGGCAAGCCGTTCGACCGTGACAACACCCTCGAGGTGCTCGTGCGCGTGCTCGACCGGGAGATCCCGTGGGCCCAGCACTGCCACCGCGCCGACGACATCGCCACGGCGCTGCGGCTGGCCGACGAGTTCGGCTACCGGCTGGTCGTCAACCACGGCACCGAGGGCCACAAGATCGCGGACCTGTTGGCGGAGAAGGGGATCCCGGTCGTCATCGGGCCGCTGTTCACCACCCGCTCCAAGGTCGAGCTGCGCGAGCGGTCGCTGCGCAACCCCGGCATCCTGGAGCGCGCGGGCGTGGAGCTGGCGATCACCACCGACCACCCGGTGATCCCGATCCACTTCCTGGTGCACCAGGTGACCCTGGCCGTGAAGGAGGGCCTGGAGCGGTCGACGGCGTTGCGGACGATCACCACCACGCCCGCCAAGATCCTCGGCCTGGACGACCGCGTGGGCTCGCTCAAGCCCGGTCTCGACGGCGACGTGGTGATCTGGTCCGGCGACCCGCTCGACGTGATGAGCCGCGCGCTGCGGGTGTTCGTGCAGGGCCGCGAGGTCTACACGTTCAACCACGCCACCGGTGTCGGTGACGTGGTCGACCCGTTCTACCAGGACGTGCGCTAGAGCTTGCGGAGCGCGCGGCCGATCACCAAGCGCTGGATCTGGTTCGTGCCCTCGAAGATCTGCAGCACCTTCGCCTCCCGCATGTACCGCTCCACGGGGAAGTCGCGGGTGTAGCCGGCTCCGCCCAGCACCTGCACGGCGTCGGTCGTCACCTTCATCGCCATGTCCGTGGCGACGAGCTTGGCGATCGACGCCTGCCGCTGGAACGGCAGCCCGCGGTCCTTGCGGCGGGCCGCCTCCAGGTACGTGGCGCGGGCCGACTCCACGCCGGCGGCCATGTCCGCCAGCAGGAACTCCAAGCCCTGGAACTCGATGATCGGCTTGCCGAACTGCGTGCGCTGCTTCGCGTACGTCACGGCCTCGTCCAGCGCGGCCTGCCCGAGGCCCACGGCGCACGCGGCGATGCCGAGCCTGCCGGAGTTCAGGGCGTCCAGCGCGATCTTCAACCCGTCGCCCTCGGCCCCGATCAACCGGTCCGCCGGCACCCGCGCGTCCTCGAACCTGAGCTGCGCGGTGGTGGATCCGGTCAGGCCCATCTTCCGCTCGGGCGCGGCGGCCGTGATGCCGGGACCGTTGTCCGCCAGGAAGCAGCTGATGTCCTTTTCGGACGTCCGCGCCATCAACGTGTAGAAGTCGGCCGCGCCCGCGTGGGTGATCCACGCCTTGGTGCCGTTCACGACGTAGTCGTCGCCGTCGCGCACCGCGCGGGTCGACAGCGCGCCCGCGTCGGACCCCGCGTGCGTCTCGGACAGCGCGTACCCGCCGAGCAGGTCGCCCTCCAGCAGCGTCGGCAGCCACCGGTCGCGCTGGGCGGGCGTGCCGAACGTGGCCAGCGGGTAGGCCGACATCACGTGCACGGACGTGCCGACCGCCACGGACATCCACGCCGACGCGATCTCCTCCAGGGCCTGGAGGTACACCTCGTACGGCTGCTCGCCGCCGCCGAACCGCTCCGGGTACGGCAGGCCGAGCAGCCCTGACTTGCCGAGCAGGCGGAACACGTCGCGCGGGAACCGCTCCTGCTCCTCGGCCTCGGCCGCGCGGGGCTTCAGCTCGTCCCTGGCGATCTCGCGGACCAGCGAGATCAGGTCCTCGGCCTCGGTGGTGGGCAGCAGGCGTTCGGCGGGCATCGACGACCTCCGGTGAGTACTGGAACCAGTACTGTAGGACGTACCCCAGTACTCCTCCTAGCCATGTGGGACAGTTCGCGCATGACCTCGATGGTCCGCAGGCCGCTCACGGGGCGGCAGACCGAGCTGCTCGCGCGCCTCGAGGCGCTCGTGCTGGCGGAGGGGTTCGCGCACTTCACGCTCGACGACCTCGCCGCCCGCCTGCACTGCTCCAAGTCCACGCTGTACGCGCTCGCCGCCAGCAAGGAGCAGCTGGCCGTCCGCGTCGTCGGCCGGTACTTCAAGGGAGCGGCCCAGCGCATCGAGGAGCTGATCGCCGACGTCGACGACGTCCGCGTCCGCATCGGCACCTACCTCGCCGGAGCGGCCGCCGAGCTGCGCCGCGCCTCGGCCCAGTTCATCGCCGACGTGTCCGCGTTCGCGCCGACCCGCTCCACCTACGAGCGCAACGCCCGCGCCGCCGCCGAACGCCTGCGCACGTTCATCGCCGACGGCGTCCGCGAAGGCGTGTTCCGCGACGTCCATGCGACCCTGTTCGCCGAGATGGCCGGGCTGCTGATCGAGGGCATCCAGACGGGCGTGCTGACCAGGAGGGCGGGCGTCACGGACTCGGAGGCCTTCACGGCGCTCGGCGAACTGCTCCTCGACGGCTTGCAGAACGAACGGAGACGCGCGTGATCGTGGTTGCTGGTGAGGCGTTGGTCGACCTCGTCCCGTCGCCCTCGACGGCGGACGGCGGGTTGGCCGACCTGATGCCGCGCCTGGGCGGTGGGCCGTACAACGTGGCCATCGCGGCGGGCAGGCTCGGCGCCCCGGTGAGCTTCCTGTCGCGGGTGTCGACGGACCTCTACGGCGACGCGCTCGTCGACCGCCTGCACGGCTCCGCCGTGGGCACGGACCTGGTGCAGCGCGGCGCCGAGCCGACCACGCTGGCCGTCGTCGGCATCGGGCCGGACGGGTCGGCGCGGTACTCGTTCTACGTCGAGGGCACGGCCGACCGGCTGGTCGCCGACCCCGGCGCGCTGGCGGAGGACGTGACCGCCGTGTCGTTCGGGACGCTGTCGCTGGTGCTGGAGCCGGGGGCGAGCGCGTACGAGGCCGTGCTGCGGCGGGAATCCGCGCGCGGCGCGCTGACCGTGCTGGACCCGAACATCCGGGCCGCCCTGATCCACGACCCCGCCGCGTACCGCGCGCGGTACCTGTCGTGGCTGCCGGACGTGGGGCTGCTGAAGGTGTCCGTCGAGGACGCGCGCTGGCTCGCGGACCTGCCGGAGGACGCGCCCGAGGACGCCGTGCTGGAGGTGGCGCGGCAGTGGCTCGCGGCCGGGCCCGCGGCGATCGTGCTGACCAGGGGCGGCGACGGGCTGGCGGTGCTGACCGGTGCCGGCGAGGTGCTGCGGGTGCCGCCGCGCAAGGTGACCGTGGTGGACACCATCGGGGCCGGGGACACCGTGCAGGGCGCGCTGATCGCGTGGCTGCACCAGGAGGACGCGCTGAGCGCCGACGCCGTGCAGGCGCTGACCGCGGAGCGGTGGGAAGAGGCGCTGACCTACGCCGGGAACGCGGCCGCCTTCACCTGCACTCGAGCCGGGGCGGAGCCGCCCTACAGCGAGGAACTCGCGGCGTTCGTGGAGTAGGAACCTCGGAGCCCCGGTTTTGTGACCGGGGCACCTTCGGTTCTTCGCGACCCCCACTGGTGAGTGGTGGCCCGAGTCCTGAACCTATCGCCACCCGATGCGTTTTGTCGTCGCGGAACAGGGTGACGTGGCATCACTCACAGTGTTCGTGATCACCAGGGGGTGATCGGACGAGCACGGGAATGGCCTAGCTCTCACCCCTGATGAGGTGGCGAAAGGTGCCGGACGGGCTACCGTGGAACGCAACGCTCCCACGGGTCGGTCGACCACCGGTCGCTCGGGGAACGTGCACGCTGGCCACCGTGCGGAGTTCGCGACAGATGCGTGTGATGCCGGTCCCACCTCACGGAATCGGTTCACATCACTGCTGCGAGGCGGTGAGGCCGCCGACTAGCGTGGGAGAACTGACAGGACCCCAACGGGGTGGTGCTGCGGTTGCGGAGACCCAGATCCGCTTACCGGCGAGTGAGACCTGCACGACCGGTCGAGCCGATGCGGCCACCCCGCCCTAGCGTGAGAGGGACTCTGAATGCCCGACGCGACGACTGCGCCGAACGACACCCGTACCGTCGCGCTGCGCCATGAGGGCGGAGAACTCGAGATGAACGTGGTGGAGCCCACCGAGGGCGCACCCGGCATCGAACTCGGGAAACTGCTGGCGAAAACCGGACTCGTAACACTCGACTCCGGATTCGTGAACACAGCCTCCTGCTCCTCTGAGATCACCTACATCGACGGTGACGCGGGAATCCTGCGTTACCGCGGTTACCCGATCGAGCAGCTCGCCGAGAAGTCGAACTTCAACGAGGTCAGCTACCTCCTGATCTACGGGGAACTCCCGACGCAGGCGCAACTGGACGACTTCACGTCCAAGATCAGCAGGCACACCCTGCTGCACGAGGACCTCAAGAGGTTCTTCGACGGCTTCCCGCGCGACGCCCACCCCATGCCGGTGCTGTCCTCCGCGGTCTCCGCGCTGTCCACCTTCTACCAGGACAGCCTGAGCCCGTTCGACGCGACGCAGGTGGAGATCTCCACGATCCGCCTGCTCGCGAAGGTGCCGACCATAGCGGCGTACGCGTACAAGAAGTCCGTGGGCCAGCCGTTCCTCTACCCGGACAACTCGCTGGGTCTGGTGGAGAACTTCCTCCGCATGACCTTCGGGTTCCCGGCCGAGCCGTACGACGTCGACCCCGACCTGGTGAAGGCGCTCGACCTGCTCTTCATCCTGCACGCCGACCACGAGCAGAACTGCTCCACGTCGACCGTGCGCCTGGTCGGCTCGTCCGAGGCCAACCTGTTCGCGTCCATCTCCGCGGGCATCAACGCCCTGTTCGGCCCGCTGCACGGCGGCGCGAACAGCGCGGTCCTGGAGATGCTGGAGAAGATCCGCAACGACGGGGGTGACGTCGCCGCCTTCGTGAACAAGGTCAAGAACAAGGAGGAGGGCGTTCGCCTGATGGGCTTCGGCCACCGGGTCTACAAGAACTACGACCCGCGCGCCGCGATCATCAAGAAGACGGCGGACGAGATCCTCGCCAAGCTCGGCGGTGACGACGAGCTGCTGGAGATCGCCAAGAAGCTCGAGGAGGTCGCGCTCGCGGACGAGTACTTCGTGTCCCGCAAGCTCTACCCGAACGTGGACTTCTACACCGGCCTGATCTACCGGGCGATGGGCTTCCCGACGAAGTTCTTCACCGTGCTGTTCGCACTGGGCCGCCTCCCCGGCTGGATCGCGCACTGGCGCGAGATGATCCAGGACCCGGCCACGAAGATCGGCCGCCCGCGGCAGATCTACGTCGGCCCCGCGGAGCGCGACTTCCTCACGATGGACAAGAGGTAGGTCGAAACGCGCACAAGGCCCGTGCCCCGATCGGGGGTGCGGGCCTTTGTCGTGTCCGCCCGTCATGCAGAGGTGCCGAGCCCGACTTAGCGTTGGGCGGTGGCTTCTCCGACTGTGATCTGGTTCCGCCGTGACCTGCGCACCGCCGACCACCCGGCGCTGTTGAGCGCGGCCGAGCGCTCGTCGTCCGCGATCGGGCTGTTCGTGCTCGACGACCGGTTGTTGGCGTCGGCGGGCAAGGCGCGCACCGACTACCTGCACCGGTGCCTGCGCAGGCTGGACGACGAGTTGGGCGGCCGTCTGCACGTGGTGCGCGGCAACCCGGTCGACGTGGTGCCCGAGGTCGCGGCCAAGGCGGACAGCGTGCACATCTCCGCGGACTACGGGCCGTACGGCCGCAAGCGGGACGCCGCCGTGGAGAAAGCGTTGGGGGACGTCGAACTCGTCCGCTCCGGCTCGCCGTACGCGGTGGCCCCCGGCCGGGTGCTCAAGGGCGACGGGACGCCGTTCAAGGTGTTCACGCCGTTCCGCCGGGCCTGGGAGGGCCACGGGTGGCGCAAGCCCGCCGAGACCGACGCGTCCACTGTGGACTGGGTGGCGAAGCGGGGCGGCGAGAAGCTGCCCGACGTGGAGCCGGTGGCCGATCCGCTGCCGCTGTGGGAGAAGTTCCGCGACGAGCGCCTCCCGGACTACAAGACCGCGCGCGACCGGCCGGACCTGGACGCCACGAGCCGGTTGTCGCCGTACCTGCGGTGGGGGCTGCTGCACCCGCGGACGCTGCTGGCCGAGCTGGGCGACGACGAGGGCGACGCCACCTTCCGCAGCGAGCTGGCGTGGCGGGAGTTCTACGCCGACGTGCTGTGGCACCGGCCGGAGACCGCGACGAAGAACTACGACGCCAAGTTCGACCGCATGGAGCACGACGAGGACGACGGCCGGTTCACGGCGTGGCAGGAGGGCCGCACGGGGTTCCCGATCGTGGACGCCGGGATGCGCCAGCTCCTCGCCGAGGGCTGGATGCACAACCGGGTGCGGATGATCGTGGCCAGCTTCCTGGTGAAGGACCTGCACCTGCCGTGGTGGTGGGGCGCCAAGCACTTCATGGACCACCTGGTCGACGGCGACCTCGCGTCCAACCAGCACGGCTGGCAGTGGGTCGCCGGGTCGGGAACGGACGCGGCCCCGTACTTCCGCGTCTTCAACCCGATCACCCAGGGCGAGAAGTTCGACCCGTCCGGCGACTACATCCGCCGGTACGTGCCGGAACTCCGCGACGTCGAGGGCAAGGCCGTGCACCAGCCGCACGACCCGATCGTCGACCACGCCCACGAGCGCCAAGTGGCGCTCGCGCGGTACGGCGCGATCAAGTCCTAGCCCCGAACGCCCGCGGGCCCGGAACGCCCGCTAGCGCAGGGCGTCCCGGAGCTTGACGCGGGAACCGGTGCGCAGCACGGCGTTGGAGTAGATCTTGCCGCCGAGCCACGTCATCGCGCCGACCGCGCCGAGCGCCAGGACGATCGACAGCAGCACCTGCCACAGCGGCGCGACGCCGAGCGCCATCCGGCCGGGCATCAGGATCGGCGCGAACGGCGGCAGCATCGACAGCACCGTCACGGCGGTGCCGGACGGGTCCTGGATCATCAGGTTGATGCCGACGACGAAGGCGATGATGATCACCGTGCTGATCGGGGTGATCACCGACTGGAGCTCCTCCTGGCGGGACACCAGCGACGCCGCGGCGGCGAACACCGTGGCGTAGAGGAAGAAGCCGAGCAGGTACCAGAGGATGCCGGTGGCGAGCGCCCCGCCCGCCACGCCGGGCACGTCGACCGCGCCGGTCGCCGAGCCGACCGCGAGGCCGACGCCGCCGATCACCAGCAGTTGCACCAGTCCGACCGCGCCGAGGCCCATCACCTTGCCCAGCAGGAGCTGCCACGGCCGGAGCGTGGCCAGCAGGATCTCCACGACCCGGCTGGACTTCTCCTCCACGACGCCCTGGGCGACCATCATCCCGTAGACCAGCAGCGAGTAGTACAGCAGCACGGCGATGACCAGGCCGATCGCCAGGCGCTGTCCCTGCTGCGGGTCCTCGGGGGCCAGCTCGACCACGGTCACCTTGGCCGCCGCGATGTTCTTGGCCACCACGGCCGGGTCCAGGCCCGCCTCGGCGAGCTGGGCGTTGAGGACCTGCTGCTTCACGATCGCGTCGAGCGCGTTCTGGAGCTCGGAGTTGAGGTTCTCCTTCACCACGACCCGCAGCGCGTCCGGCGCGCCGGTGATCAGCACGTCCAGGTCGCCCTTGCGGACGTCCTCCTCGGCCTTCGCCGGGTCGGTCACGTCGACGGTGGTGATCTCGCGGCCGAAGGCCTTCGAGGTCTGCCGCAGCGGCTCCGCGAGCACGGTCGACTGGCCGCTCAACCCCACGGTGCTGGTGCTGGCCTTGTCGAACAGCACGGCCTGGAGCAGCGCGAACCCGGCGATCGCCGCGATGACGACCACCGTGCCGATGACGAACGAGCGGGTGCGGATCTTCCCGAGGAACTCCCGCCTGGCGACCAGCAGCACCGCCCGGCTCGGGCTGAGTCGGTTCATGCCGCACCCTCCTCGGTCACGACGTTGCGGAACAGCTCGGTCAGCGACGGCCGCTGCCTGGTGAACTCCCGGACCGGCCCGGTGGCCAGCGCCGCGTGCAGCACGGCCTGGTCGTCGGCGTCCGGCGCCAGCTCCAGGGTGGTCAGCGGGCCGCGGACCTCGACGACGCGCACCCCCGGCACCCCGGCGGACCAGCCCTCGGCCGCGTCCGGCGCGTTCACCACCAGCCGGGTCTCGCCGCCCGCCCGCAGCTCCTCGACGGTCCCCCTGGCCACCATCGCTCCACTTCGGACGATGCCGACCCGGTCGCACAGCCGTTCCACCAGGTCGAGCTGGTGGCTGGAGAACACCACGGGCACACCCGCGGAAGCCTTCTCCCGCAACACCTGGCTCATCACGTCCACCGCCACCGGGTCCAGCCCGGAGAACGGCTCGTCCAGCACCAGCACGTCCGGCTCGTGCACCAGCGCCGCGGCGAGCTGCACGCGCTGCTGGTTGCCGAGGCTGAGCTTCTGCACCTCGTCGTTGCGCCGGTCGCGCACGCCGAGCCGCGCGATCCAGTTCTCCGCCGACCGGTGCGCGTCGTTCGTGGTCAGGCCGTGCAGCTCGGCGAGGTACACGAGCTGCTCCAGCACCTTCATCTTCGGGTAGAGCCCGCGCTCCTCCGGCATGTAGCCGATGCGGCGGCGCGTCTCGAACGTGATGGGCGCTCCATTCCACCTCACCTCGCCCGAGTCCGCGGCCAGGACGCCCAAGGCGATCCGCATGGCGGTCGTCTTGCCCGCGCCGTTGCTGCCGACGAACCCGAACAGCTCACCCGCCCGGACCTCGAACGTCATGTCCCGCAGGGCCACGACCTCGCCGTAGCGCTTGGAGATCCGGTCGATCTCCAGCACCCCCTCAGCCACGGTGCTCTCCTCCTGTTGGTCACGCCTCGTGCGATCCGCCGGACGGGTGTCATCGAGTGCGGCCGAACGGCTGTATCCCACCACATGTTCCCTGATCCAGAGGATTCCGATGACACGATACGGTCCGCGGAACCGAATCGGGTCGCCCGCGGTCCAACGTGTCGTGGGCGCTAGCCCCGCTCCAGACGAGGGGTGATCATGGAGCCTGACCAGTGGCTCGCGCAGTACGGGCAGAAGATCGAACAGGCCAAGCAGAACGCGGCCCAGGCCGAGACCAGGCTCGGCGGGGTCGGCGGCAGCGCCACCTCGCCGGACGGCCTGATCACGGTCACGGTCAACGCCGCGGGCGCCCTGGAGAACCTCGTCATCCGGCCCGGCGCGCGCGAGATGGACCCCGAGCGGATCGCGGGCGCGGTGCTCGCGGCGTCCGGTGAGGCGCAGCGCAACGCGGCCGGACGAGTGGTCGAGATCATGACCGAGTTCATCGGCGACAGCCCCGCGCTCGACTTCGTGAAAGCGCAGATGCCGCACGGCTATTCGGGTGACGGCACGGACGAGGCGGAACCGGCGCCCGAGCCGCAGCGTCGGGACACCAGGCCGGACGACGACTACTTCACCAATCCGCCGGAAGTCATGGGCTGAGCAGGGGGTACCTGACGATGTTCAACTCCTTCAACGTGAGTCCGGCGGAGGTGCGCGCGCACGCCGCCACGGTCGACGGGCTGAGCCAGCGCATGCAGGCCGCGACCAAGATGGCCGACCCGTCGCTGTCCACGGAGGCGTTCGGCGTGTTCGGCGGGTTCCTCGCCGAGTTCCTGCTCAAGACGGCCGGCGCCTCGCAGGACATCCTCGGCAAGGCCGCCACCACGGTCAACGACATGGCGATCGGGCTCAAGGAGGTCGCGGACCTCTACGAGATGATCGACCGCGACAACGCCTTCGGGTTCACCGGAAAGGCAGCGGAATGAACGCGCAGGCCGCCCCCGCGACGACGGGCGCTCAGCAGGGCCGGGACCCGTCGAACCTCTTCCGGGACGTGAAGGGGACCGTCGCCGCCGTCGAGAGCGGCGACTGGGTCACCGCCGGGTTGGGGATGGCCAACACGGCCATGGACATCGTCGGCATGGCGAGCAACCCGTTGAGCGGGTTCCTGTCGGCCGGGTTCTCGTGGGCGATCCAGCACGTCGACTTCCTGCGCGAGCCGTTCGACGCGCTGCTCGGCGACCCGCAGGCGATCTCGAAGATGGCCGAGAACTGGAAGTCCGCCGGGACGCAGGTGGCGTCCATCGCGGCGGACTACCGGCGGACGTCGGTGCAGGAGACGCAGAACTGGCGCGGGAAGACGGCGGACTCGTACCGCGCGGCGTCGGCGAACCACTCGACCGGGCTGGAGACGCTGTCCAAGGCGTGCGCCGGGGTGTCGTCGGCGGTTCAGGGTGCCGGTCAGCTGGTCGCCGCCGTGCGCAAGATGATCATGGATCTGATCTCGGACGCCGTGGCGAAGATGGTCATGAAGATCATCCAGTGGTTGGCGGCGTCGTTCTGCACGTTCGGCGCGGCGATCGGCGCGGCCATCGCGGACATCGTGACGATGGCGTGCAACTACGCGAAGAAGCTGTCGGACTTCCTGTCGAAGCTGTCGTCGTCGTTGACGAAGCTGATGAACCTGGTGAAGCAGGTGTCGTCCATCGCGCAGACCGCGAAGCAGGTGGTGGACGCGATCACGGCGATGAGTCACAGCGGGGCTGCTGGTGGGGCTGGTGGTGCTGGGCCTTCGAGTGTTCGGCCGTCCGCTGGTGGGTTGGGGATGAACCAAGGGCAGGTCGACCAGTTGCACTCCGGGGCTGGGGCTTCGTACACGAACCCGTCTTCGGGGACTACTGGGACTAGTGGGGCTTCTGGTGGTGGTGTTGCCGGGAGTGGGGGGCAGGTTTCGGCTCCGCCGCAGGTGGGTGGAGGGTCGTCCGGAGGTGGGCACTGGGAGCCTGGGCGGTGGGTGCCCGATGCTCCGGCCGCGTCCGGTGGTGGGGGTGTTGTGTCGCCGCCGCCCGTTGTCGGGGGTGGGACTTATCGGTCCGGGTCGCCGGTGACGTTGCCCGGTACTGGCGGGGCTGGGTATCAGGTGCCTGGGGCTGGTGGGGTTGCCGGTGGGAGTACGCCGGTTCGGCCGGTGTACACGCCGCCGCCTATGCCGTCTGTCCCGTCGATGCCGTCGATGCCGTCGGGTGGGTCCGGTGAGGTGCACACCGCTTCCACGCATCCGGTTAGTGGGTTCTCCGGGTCGTTGTCCGGGCTTTCCGGTGGGGGCGGCGGTGGGTCGTTCTCCGGTGGGGGTGGTGGGGGAGCTGGTGGGTTCTCCAGTGCCAGTGGGGCCGGTGGGGGTGGTGGTCCTACGCAGCCTGGTGGGGCTACTGGGATTCTGCCTTCCGGGACGCCTGGGAATCCGAGTCTTGGTGCTGCCGGTGGCGGTGGCGGTGGTGTGCCACATGGTCCTGGTGGTGGCGGTGGTGGAGCCGCTGGTGGCGGGATGATGGGTGGTGCGCCCATGGGTGGTGGTGCTCAAGGTGGCGGTGGGGGTAAGGATCACCAGCGGAAGATTCGGCTTGAGGGTGAAGAGTTGATGGAGCCGCCCAAGGCCGCCAAGCCGGTTATCGGGGAGTGATCGCTGGTTCCGTTGTGGTGCCGTGTGGCCACCCCGCTCGCGCAATTATCTCAATGCCCACAGCAGCTTTGTCAAGGCGGGAAAGATGCCTTGACAAAGCTGCTGTGGGCACGAGGGCGCTGAGGATCGGGGTGGGCGGGGGAGACTGCCACCCTGGGGGCTGGGTGGGACGTTAAGTCTGCTCAGCCAGCAGGGTGGTCACTGTTGCCTCTGCTGCTTGGCGGTCTTGTGGGACCAGGCCGATTCTGGTGCGTCTGTCCAGGATGTCGTCTGGTGTGAGAGCGCCCTCGTGGTGGATGGCCCAGAGGATTTCTGCCGCTGTGATGTCGTGGGAGATTTTGTCGGGTCGGTTGAGGGCAAGTAGTGCTTCTGCTTCTGTGCCGTAGCGGGTTGCTAGTCGTTGTGGGGCGGTGGTTTTGCCCGTTCCCACCAGGGGCAGGTTTGTGGTGCGGCATGGGGTTGCGGTGAGGTTGTTGGCTTGTACTGCCTTGTCTACCGCGTCTGCTGCCATGCGGCGGTAGGTGGTGAGTTTGCCGCCCACGACTGTGAGTACGCCGGTTGGTGAGGTGAGGACCGCGTGTTTGCGGCTGAGGTCGGCGCTTTTGGTTGCGGTGCCCGCTAGTAGGGGGCGTAGGCCCGCGTAGCTGCCCAGGACGTCTTGGTGGGTGAGTTTTCTTTCCAGGACTGAGGATGCGACGTTGAGCAGGAAGTCCACATCGGACTGTGGTACTTCCGGGACGTCGGGGAGTGGGCCGTCTGTTGGTTCGTCGGTGAGGCCGATGTAGAGCCTGCCGTCCTGTTGGGGGAGGGCCAGGGCGTAGCGGTTTCGTTCGCCTGGGACGGGGATGGTGATGGCGGTGGTGGTGATGCCGTTGGTGAGTGCGTCCAGGACCAGGTGTGAGCCCCGTGATGGGCGTAGCTGGATGTTGTCCACCAAGGTGGCTGACCAGATGCCTGCGGCGTTGATGACGGCTTTTGCCTTGACCTGGAAAGTGGTGTTGGTCAAGGTGTCTACGGCTTCCGCGCCCTCGCCGGTGAGGGTGGTGACCTTGGTTCTGGTGAGGATCCTTGCGCCGAAGCCTGCTGCTGTGCGGGCCAAGGCGATGACTAGGCGGGCGTCGTCGGTGAGTTGGCCGTCGTAGCTGAGGAGAGCTCCTCGTAGGCCCTCTTGGCGTAGGCCGGGGACCAAGGCCAGGGCTTCTGCCGCTGGGATTCTTCTTGGTGGGGGGAGCAGGGTGCTGGGGGTGCGGGCTGTTCTGCGGAGGAGGTCGCCTGCGCGGAGGCCGGTCATGACGACTGTGCCTCGGTCGTTGTACAGGGGGACTACCTGGGGTAGTGCGCGTACCAGGTGGGGGGCGGTGCGGGTCATGAGGATGCCGCGTTCGACCGCGCTCTCGTGGGCTAGAGCGAAGTCGCCGTGTGCCAGGTAGCGGAGGCCGCCGTGGACCAGTTTGCTGGACCAGCGGGAGGTGCCGAAGGCCAGGTCGTGGGCCTCCAGGAGGCAGACCGTGAGGCCGCGTGAAGCCGCGTCCAGGGCTACGCCGGTGCCGGTGACGCCGCCGCCTACCACCAGGATGTCGAAGACCTCGCCCGCTGCTGCGGTTGCCAGGTCGGTTGCTCTGCGGGTGGCGTTCAGGGAGGTGTTCACGTCAGGGCCGCGTTCAGGTAGAGGGTCAGTTCGTCCAGCAGGGTGTCGAAGTCCAGGTCCGTGGTGGCCGGGCGGTGGGACAGGACCAGGGACTGGGTGGTGAGGAGGATCAGTCTGGCCTGGGTTTTCGGGTCGCCCTGGCGGATCGAGCCGTCCTGGTGGCCTGCTTCCAGTTGGGTGATGAGGAACTGCTCCACCAGGAGTTGGGTGCTGCCCAGGCGTTCTACCAGGTACGGGAGCATCAGGTCGGCGTCCAGGTCCAGGACGCGGCGCAGGAGGGGGTTCCTGGTCAGCAGGCGGATCGCGGCCACGGAGTGGTGGACCAGGCGGTCGCGGGCGGTGCCGGTGGCGGCGGGGTCGATGGTGCTGTGCAGCAGGGTGGTGAATTCCCTGGTCATGAGGGTTCTGACCAGGGAGTTGATGTCGGGGAAGCGGCGGTAGAGGGTCATGCGGCTGACGCCCGCGCGCTTGGCGACGTCGGTCAGGGTCGTGCGGCGGACGCCGACCTCCACCACGCAGTCACGGGCGGCGTCGAGCAGGGCGTCATCGGTGTGACGTTGAGACGTCATGTGTAACACTGTACCTATGGGTGAGCGCATCGACCAAAACCTTCGCGGTAGCTGGAGTGGTGACGTGGGCGGGCTGCCGGTTCACGCCCTGCGGTGGCTGAGTGGGCGGATTGGGCTGGCCGCGAGGCGGACGCCTGCTGCTGTCGACGTGACGGCGGGGGTGTCTGGGCTGTCTGCGGCTGCCGGTGAGGCGCTTGGTGCGGTCGTGGGGGATGGGCACGTGCGGGTGGATCCGGTGTCGCGGCTCGGGCGGGCCGGTGGGCTGTCCTATGTGGACCTGCTGCGGTACCGGGGTGGTGGGGAGTTGGCCGTGCCGGAAGCGGTCGTGTTGCCCGCTACGCCAGAGCAGGTGGTGGCGGTGCTCGGGGTTTGTGTGGAGCACGACCTTGCCGTGGTGCCGTTCGGTGGTGGGACGTCGGTGGTTGGTGGGGTCGCTGCGTTGCGGGGGGACAAGGCGGCTGTGGTGGCGTTGGACCTTGGGCGGTTGGACCGGTTGGTTTCGGTGGACCCGGTGTCGCGGATTGCTGTCTTGCAGGCGGGGGTTACCGCGCCGGAGGCGGAACGGTTGTTGTCGCCGCACGGGCTGACGGTGGGGCACGTGCCGCAGTCGTTCGAGCGGGCGACGATCGGGGGGTTCGCGGCGACGCGGTCCGCCGGGCAGGCGTCGTCGGGGTACGGGCGGTTCGAGGACATGGTCGAAGGGGTGCGGGTGGCCACGCCCGCGGGGGAGTGGGTGCTGGGGAGCGCGCCCGCGTCGGCCGCTGGGCCGGACCTGAAAGAGCTGGTGGTGGGCAGCGAGGGCGTGTTCGGGGTGATCACCGAGGTGTCCGTGCGGGTGCGGCCCCGGCCCGTGGTGGAGCGGTACGAGGGGTTCGTCGTCGACGGGTGGGAGGCCGGGACCGAGGTCGTGCGGGCGTTGGCGCAGCGGCGGGTGCTCGCGGACGTGACGCGGCTGTCCGACGAGGACGAGACCGAGGTGTCGCTGGCCCTCTCCGGTGGCGTGAAGGCCGCCGGGGTGCGGGCGTACCTGAAGGCGCGCGGGGTGAAACGGCCGTGCCTGCTGGTGCTGGGGTGGCACGCGGGGTCGGAGAAGGAACTGCGGGCGCGGCGGGCGGCGTCGGTGGCCGTGGTGCGCGGGGCCGTTCGGCTGGGGAAGCCGATGGGGGAGGCGTGGCGGCACGGGCGGTTCACCGGGCCCCGGCAGCGGGACGCGCTGCTGGACGTCGGGGTGTGCGTGGAGACGTTGGAGACCGCGACGCACTGGTCCCGGCTGGCGGAGTTGCGCGACGAGGTGCGGAGGGCGTTGACGGACGCGCTGGGGCGGTCCGTGGTGATGTGCCACCTGTCGCACGCCTACGAGACCGGGGCGTCGCTGTACTTCACCGTGCTGGCCGCGCAGGACGCCGACGACCCGGTGGGGCAGTGGCGGGTCGCCAAGGCGGCGGCGAGCGAGGCCGTCGCGGGGCTCGGGACCATCAGCCACCACCACGCCGTGGGCGTCGACCACGCGCCGTACCTGGAGGCCGAGATCGGCGGGCTCGGGGTGGAGGTGCTGGCGGCGGTGAAGCGGGTGCTCGACCCGACCGGGGTGCTGAACCCCGGCAAGCTCATCGCGTCCGAGCGGTTCCGGGGTTAGCCTCTGGCGATGACCGGTGACCTGCTGATCCGTTCAGTCCGACCCTGGCCCAGCGGCCGGGAGGCGCCCGAGGTCGACGTGCTCTGCCTGGCGGGGGTCGTGTCGGCCGTCGGTGTCGGGATCGCTGCGCCTGATGGGGTTCCGGAGGCTGATGGGAAGGGTGGGGTGCTGCTGCCGTCGTTCACCGACGCGCACGCGCACCTGGACTCGACCCGCCTCGGACTGCCCTTCCGGCCGCACACCGCCGGTGCGGGGCTGGCCGAGCTGATCGACAACGACCGCCGCCACTGGCGGTCCGCCGAGCAGGACGTGACGGCCCGTGCCACGTTCACGCTGGGGCGCACCATCGCGGGCGGGGCGACGTTCGTGCGCAGCCACGCGCAGGTCGACGTGGACTCCGGCCTCGACCGGCTGGAGGGCGTGCTGGCGGCGCGGGAAGCGCACGCGGGCCGGGCGTCGGTGCAGGTCGTGGCGTTCCCGCAGTGCGGGATCCTGCGGGACAAGGGGACCGCCGACCTGCTGGAGGCGGCGCTGCTGGCGGGCGCGGACCTGGTGGGCGGGCTGGACCCGGCCGGGTACGACCGGGATCCCGTGCGGCACCTGGACGTCGTGTTCGGGCTGGCCGACAAGCACCAGCGCGGGGTGGACGTGCACCTGCACGACGGCGGCTCGCTGGGGGCGTTCCAGATCGAGCTGATCTGCGAGCGGACCGCGGCGCTGGACATGCGCGGCGACGTGACGATCAGCCACTGCTTCGCGCTGTCCACAGTGGACGAGGACCGGCGGCGCGAACTCGTGGACATGCTGGCGGAGCACGACATCGCCGTGACGACGGTCGCGCCCGGCGTGCGGGAACCGCTGCCGCTGCGGCAGCTGCGCTGGGAGGGCGTGCGGCTCGGGCTCGGCCAGGACGGGATGCGCGACTACTGGTCGCCCTACGGCAACGGCGACATGCTCGACCGGACGTGGCAACTGGCCTACCGCAACGGGTTCCGCGACGACTCGATGATCGAGATGTGCGTCGACGTCGCCACCCGCGGTGGCGCGTCGGTGCTCGGCGAGACCGGCCACGGGATCACCGAGGGCGCGCAGGCGGACCTGGTGGTCGTGCCCGGCGACTCGGTGACCGCCGCCGTGATGGACCGCGCCCCGCGCACCCTCGTGGTGCACGAGGGGCGCGTGGTCGCGGCCGAGGGCGAACTGGTGGGCTAGGCGAGCTTGACCAGCATCTTGCCGGTGTTCGCGCCGCGCAGCATGCCCACGAACGCGGACGGGGCCTGGCGGACGCCGCCGTCGACGACGGTCTCGGTGTAGTGCAGCTTCCCCTCGGCGATCCAGCCGCCGACCTCGGCGATGAACTCGTCGCGCAGGTCGCCGTGGTCGATGGAGAGCATCCCGCGCAGCGTCAGGCGCTTGCCGACGGCGGCGGACAGGTTCTTCGGGCCCGTGGCGGCGGACTTGTCGTTGTACTGGGAGATCGCGCCGCACAGGACGACGTGGCCGAACGGGCGGAGCAGCGTGAGCGCGGCCTCCAGGTGCTCGCCGCCGACGTTGTCGAAGTACAGGTCGATGCCGGTGGGGGCGAGTTCGGCGAGGTGCTTCACCACCGGGCCCTCGTCCCGGTAGTTGAACGCGGCGTCGAAGCCCAGGTCCTCCACGAGGTGCTTGACCTTCTCCGGCGTCCCCGCGCTGCCGATGACCCTGGACGCGCCGCGCAGCCTGGCGATCTGGCCGACGACCGCGCCCACGGCCCCGGCCGCGCCGGACACGAAGACGACGTCGCCCTCCTTGAACTCGCCGACCCGCAGCAGGCCCGCGTAGGCGGTGAGGCCGGGCATCCCGAGCACGCCGAGGTAGGCGCTGATCGGGGCCACGTCCGGGTCGACCTTGGCGGCGTGGTCCGCGCTCACGGTCGCGTACTCGCGCCAGCCCAGGCCGTGCAGCACGGTGTCGCCGACCTGGAACTCCGGGGAGTTCGACTCGACGACCTCGCCGACGGCCCCGCCGTCGAGCGGCTGCCCGATCTGGAACGGCGGCGAGTAGGACTGGACGTCGTTCATCCGGCCGCGCATGTAGGGGTCGACGCTCATGTACAGGTTGCGCACCAGGATCTCGCCGTCGGCGGGGTTGCGGACCTCGACCTCGGCCACCGCGAAGTTCTCCTCGGCCGGGTACCCGTCGGGGCGGGACGCGAGGTGGATCTCCAGCGCGGTGTTCGGCACGGTCATGGCGGCGACCTCTCTCCTGATTTACGGAACTGACACGTCTCGTAGTTGACTCAAGGGTCAACGCCTCCAGCGTGCACCGGTGTTCCCGGCTCCGCAGAGCACGAGTGTGACGTCGTGCACCGACCGCCGAACACCCCTAGCGACCCTAGTTCCGCGGCGGCAGAACGGCCACGACGTCCGAGGGCAGGGAGATCGTCACCTCGCGGTAGGCGAACCCCAGCCCGCGGTAGGAGGCGATGGCCGCGTCGTTCTCGCCGTCGACCATCAGCGCGCACGCCGGGTGCTCCTCCAGCAGCTCGTGCACGACGAACGAGCACAGCGCCCTGGACAGGCCACGCCTGCGGAAGTCCGGGTGGGTCGCCACCCCGCCGAGGAACCCGACGTGCGGCGCGGTCCACGCGTCCGCGCCCACCGCGACCAGCACGTCGTCCACGAACGACCCGGCCCAGCGCAGCGCGCCGGGCTCGCGCGGCAGCACGTAGGCGTGCGGGTTCACCTTGCGCAGCAGCGCTTCCGCCGCGTCCAGCTCGTCCTCGCGCAGCCAGCGCACGCCCGGCGCGGTGGGCAGCCGCCCGGTGCGCTCCATCCAGCCGAAGCTGCCCCACGCCACGAAGTCCGGCAGCAGCGGGAGCACCTCGTCCGCCAGCGCGGTCGTCGTCAACGGGCGCAGGTCCGGGCCGTGCTCGCGGATCCGGTCGCGCAGGATCGCCGCGACCCCCTCCGGCGGGCCCGCGAGCACCAGCCGGTCCCGGCGGTTGAGCGCCGGGGCGTGCACGCCGACCGCGCCGCCGTGCTCCCACGCGGCGCCGCCCGGCGCGGGATGGCCGGGCAGCAGGGCTTGCGCGGCCCAGCGGACCAGCAGGTCGGGGCTCGCGGCGGCGACGTCGTCGGGGGTGGGGAGAGCGCGCATACCCGCATCAGATCAGGAGAGCAGCCCCGAACGCCAAGCCCACGACGCGATCTCCACGCGGTTGCGGGCCCCCAGCTTGCCCTGCACGGACGCGAGGTGCGTCTTGACCGTGGACAGCGAGAGGAACAGCGCCGCGCCGATCTCGGCGTTCGTGGAGCCCTTCGCGACCTCGCGCACGACGTCCAGCTCGCGCTCGGTGAGGTGCTCGGTCGGGCGGTCCGCCGTCGGGCCGGGCTGGGTGAAGTGCGACAGCATCCGGACGGTGATCTGCGGCGAGATCAGCGCGTCGCCGCGCACCGCCGCCCGCACCGCCTCGACCAGCAGCGCCGGGCCCGCGTCCTTCAGCAGGAACCCGCTCGCGCCGCTGCTCAACGCCGTGTGCACGTACTCGTCCAGGTCGAACGTGGTCACCACGACGACCTTGATCGGGTCGACCACGCCGGGGCCGGTGAGCTTGCGGGTCACCTCCAGGCCGTCGAGGCCGGGCATCCGGATGTCCAGCAGGCACACGTCCGGGCGCAGCTCCCGCGCCTTCGCGACGGCCGAGACGCCGTCCGGCACGTCCGCGACCACCTCGATGTCCGGCTGGTGCTCCAGGATCATCCGGAACCCGATCCGCACCATCTCCTGGTCGTCGGCGATCAGGACCCGGATCGTCATCGTGCGCCCCCCTTGACCGGCAACTCCGCCAGCACCTGCCACCCGCGGACCCCGGTGGGTCCGGCGGAGAACAGGCCGCCGAGCAGCTCCACCCGTTCCCGCATGCCGATCAGACCGTAGCCGCCGGACCCGCCCACCGGCTCGCCAGGCAGACCCGTGCCGTCGTCGTGCACCCGCAGCCGGACGTGGTCGTCCGAAGTGGACAGCTCGACCACGACCGAGGTCGCGTCGCGGGCGTGCTTCTGCACGTTGGTCAGGGATTCCTGCACCAGCCGCAGCACCGAGCGCGCCACCTCCGGCGGCACCGGCCTCGGCAGGTCGACCGTCAGCTCCACGGGCGTGCCGACCTCGCGCGCCTGCGCCACGGCCGCCCGCACGTCCGCGTCCAGGTCCGTGGTCGCCACCTCGGCCGACCCGACCCCCGTCCCCTGCTCTCGCAAGGTCCCCACCAGCCGGCGCATGGCCGTCAGCGCCTCGCTGCCGCTGCGCTCGATGCCGGGCAGCAGCCGGTGCGCCGCCAGCGGGTCGGTGTCCGCCACGGTCCGCGCCGCCTGCGCCTGCACCACGATCCCGGTCACGTGGTGCGCGACCACGTCGTGCAGCTCGCGGGCCAGCGCGATCCGCTCCTCCTGCTGCGCCGTGGACACGGCGACCCGGATCGACCGCTCCCGGTCCTTGTCGCGCGCCCGGAAGTACAGGCCCGCGCCGATCGCCAGCACGAGCAGCATCGCCGTGGGGAACACGTCGCCGGGTTCGCCGAGGTACCAGTACCCGTTGAGGTCGCGCGTGACGGAGGCGTGGATGGCGGCGGCGACCATCACGGCCACCGACACCGCGGCCTGCTCGCCGGGGCGTTGGCGGACCACCAGCGCGGTGATGATCAGGCACGCCAGCGTCTCGGCCGGGGACAGCGGGCTGAAGTAGGCCATCGAGTAGGTGTCCAGCAGGCCCGACCACCACGTGGTGAGCAGCACCGAGCCCGCCGCCGCCATGGCCGCCGCCACCGGCTTGCGCACGGCCACCACGGCGATCAGGCAGGTCAGCAGGGACGGGGCCACGGCCGCCATCGCCCGGTAGCCCTCGAAGCGCAGCAGCACGGCCTCGAACACCAGCACCGCCGCGAGCGCCACCGCCGCGGGCCACATGCCGTAAGTCCACGCCCGCCCACGGGCCAGCAGTCCGTCCACGCCGGACACGCTACGACCCGCGACCGCGGAACGCCGTCAGCCGATCGGTCATCACGCGTCTCGGTCATCCGGCCGATACCGCCGACCCGCTCGGCCGAAGTGCCGGACACCCCCACCCCGCCAGGCTGGCCCCGCAGGCACGACGAGGAGGCGACGGTGATCGAGTTCGACGGCCAGGTGACCCACCACCCGGTCCTGGCGGGCCGCGGCCTGGTGAAGCGGTACGGCGACGTGCCCGCGCTGGCCGGGGTCGACATCACCGTGCGGGCGGGTGACGTCGTCGCGATCGTCGGGCCGTCCGGCTCCGGCAAGTCCAGCCTGCTGCACGTGCTGTCCGGCGTGCTGCCCGCGGACGGCGGCGAGGTGTTCCTGGCGGGCAAGCCGATCACCACCCTCGGCGAGACCGAGCGCAGCCTGCTGCGCCGGTCGGCGTTCGGGTTCGTGTTCCAATCCGGTCTGCTGGTCGCCGAGCTGACCGCCGAGGAGAACGCGGCCCTCCCGCTGCTGCTGGCGGGCGTTCCGCGCGGCGACGCGCTGGGCGCGGCCCGCGACTGGCTGGCCAGGCTCGGGCTGGAGGGCCTGGAACGGCGGCGGCCCGGCGAGCTGTCCGGCGGGCAGGCGCAGCGGGTCGCCGTCGCCCGCGCGCTCGTCCACCGGCCGCGGGTGGTGTTCGCCGACGAGCCGACCGGCGCGCTGGACACCCGCACCGGCCAGGAGATGGTGACGTCGCTGCTGGACGCGGCGCGGCGGACCGGGGCGGCCGTGGTCATCGTGACGCACGACCAGGCCGTCGCCGCCCGCGCCGAACGGGTCGTGGAGCTGAGGGACGGGCTGGTCGCGGCGTGACCCCGGTCCGCCTCGCGCTCCGGGTGCTGCGCGCCGACTCCCGCACCCGGTGGTCCGCCGTCCTCGTCGCGCTCGGGGTGGCGCTGGGCGTCGTGCTGGTGCTGTGGCTGCTCGCCGCGCCGAACGCGCTGCGGGCCCGTGCCGAGCGGGAGAGCTGGCGCGTTCCGGACGCCACGGCCGGCGCGGACGCCGTGGTCGTGGTGCACAACCGCGACGACGTCGGCGGCAGGCTCGTGGAGCGGTTCGACGTGGCCGCGCTGCGGCCCGGAACCGCCCTGGCGGCCGGGATCCCGTTCGTGCCGGGCCCCGGCGAGGTGCTGCTGTCACCGGCGTTGGCGAGGCTCGACACGGGGGACCTGTTCGCGGACAAGGTGATCGGCTCGCTCGGCGTCGAAGCCCTCGGGTACCCGGACGAACTGGTCGCGGTGGTCGGCCACGACCCCGGCGCGTTGCGCGGGCCCGCCCGTCCGGACCTGCTCGGCCACCCCGTCGTCGACACCGGCGACGGGCTCCTCCACCTGCTCACCCGCGTCGGACTGGTCGTGCTCGCGGTGCCGTGCCTGGTGCTGGTGGCCTCCGCGGCCCGGCTCACGGCCGCCCGCCGCGACCGCAGGCTCGCCGCCCTGCGGCTGGCGGGCGCGACCCCGTGGCAGGTCGTGGCGATGACCGCCACCGAGACCGCCGTCGCGGCCGTCGCGGGCAGCGCGCTCGGCGTGGTGGCCTCGATCCCGCTGCGCCACCTGACCGCGCGCGTCCCGTGGGACGGCGGCACGTGGCTGCCCGGCGACTTCACCCCGAGCGCGACCGTCGTGGCGCTCGTCGCGGTCCTGGCCCCGGTGCTGGTGGTCGTGGCGGCCGTCCTCGGCCTCCGGCGCGTGGTCACCCGGCCGCTCGGCGTCGTCGGACGGCCGCCGAGCCGCCCGGCCAGCCCGGTGCGGCTCGCGCTGCTCGTCGGCGCGGGGGCGTTGTTCCTGCTCGGGATGCGCACCGACCGCACCACGGTCCTCCTCGGCCTCGCGGCGGTCGCCCTCGCGCTGGTGCTGACCGGACCCCTGGTGACCGCGCTGGTCGGCCGGATCTTCGTCCGGTGGTGGCGCAGGCCGTCCACGCTGCTGGCCGGCCGACGGCTGAGCGACGACCCGAAGGCCGCGTTCCGGAGCGCGTCGGGGGTCGTGCTGGCGGTGTTCACCGCGTCGCTGGCGCTCGTCCTGTTCCCCTCGCTGGACGACCGGATCGCCTTCAGCGACGGCACCTGGCGCGACGACGTGCTGGTCGCCGAGACCATCGGCGGCGGGAACGCCGGGGTCGCGGCCCTGCGCGCGGACCTCGCCGGGCACGGCGTCACCGGCGCGGTCGTGCCGATGGTGACCGGGTACGCGACCCTGACCGACTACCCCGACGAGGAGGGCGCGGAGGTGCTGATCGCGCCCTGCCAGGAGTCCGTGAAGGTCCTCGCGGTGATGCCGGACGGCATCTGCCAGGCCGCGCCGATGGCCTACGCCCCCGAGTGGCAGGCCGACCGGCTCGCGGGCGGGGCCCGGATGTCGCTCAGCACCGGCACGTCCACCGTGCCCGCCCACCTGCCCGTCCGCAGGTACCCGCCCGGCTCGGGGCGCTCGTACGTGTTCATCGACCCGGCGCTGATCCCCGGCCTGACCGCGGAACCCACCGCCGTCGCCGTGGTGACCGACCCGGCGACCCGCGAGACCGTCCGCGCGGCCCTGCTGCGCTCGTTCCCCGGCGCGTCCGTCACGGGCAACCGGAAGACGGACCTGGAGGGCGCGGCGCTGAGCGGCGACCTGGTGCGCGCCACCGCCATCGGCCTCGCGATCGCCGCGGCCCTCGGCGCGATCAGCTCGACCGTCGCCGCGGCGGGCTCGGTCCTCGACCGAGCCCGCACGCTGACCGCGCTGGTCGCGGCCGGGACCCCGGTCCGGGTGCTCACCAGGGCCTTGCGCGCGGAGATCGTGCTCCCGGTCCTGGTCGCCACCCTCGGCGCCACGGCGGCGGGAGCGCTGGTCGGCGCGGGCCTGACCACCGTGACCAGGGGCGACCACGTCGTGCTCACGCCGTGGCTCGCCGCCCCGATGGCGCTCGGCCTCGTGGTCGCGCTGGCGGCCGCCGCCTGCTGCGGTCCGCTGCTGCGCCGGGTGACCGCACCGTCCTATTCGGACGACTGAGCCACGCCGGTCACTCCTTCGTCTTGCGCCGCAACAACGTGCGCTTCTGCAACGACTCCTCCAACGCCTGGAACGCCACGTCCATCGCGGTGTTGTACTCGCGCTGGTCCCGCGCGGGCACCCGCTCGTCCGGCCTCGGCATCGGGCTCATCGCCATCCAGCGCTCGTCCCACAGCGCCTCGACGGCCTGCTCCCAGTGCAGCGCCGCCCCGAGCTTCACGACCTTCTCGCGGTCGATCACCTCGGCCATCCGGTCCTGCGACTCGGCGAGCCGGGCGACCAGGTCGGCCACCCGCTCGTCGTCCTTGGCGCGCATGGCCGCGATGGCGTCGCCCGCGGTGCCGATGATCTCCTTGTACCGCTCGACGGCCGACCGCCCGTCGGGCTCCGGCGCGGGCGGCCGCACGTCGCCGACGCGCTGGTGGGGAACTACGGGGACGTCGCACGTTCCGTTGGACTGCGTGTTCATGGGATGTCCTCCCCCGTGTCGAACGGAATGACCACCTGCGGACGGGAATGCTCGAAGCGGTCGAAGTACAGGCCGCGGCGCGGGCGCGGGGACCACGCCATGACCTGTTCCGGACCGAACGAGATCAGCTCCTTGCCCTGGACGTCGAAGGCGACCCACGCGCCGATGTCGTCGTAGACGCCGGGGGGGAGGCTGCTCTTGAGCCGCTGCACGCCGCGCCACCAGCCGAGGACGTGCGTGCGGTTCTCCGGGCCGTGCTTGAGGACCGTGCGCAGGCTGTCCACTCCGGACGCCCGCGTCGTCGGGTCCTTCTGCTCCAGCCTGCTGTGCGCCGCGTCGACGGCGTACAGCACCACGTAGTGCGGCTGGGGAGGCGTGGTCGTCTCGCCGGTGATGGTGTCCGTGAGCCCCTGGGCCGTGTGGTCCAGGAACTTCCGAGCCCCGTCCATCCGCACGACGTCCACCGTATGTCCTTCGGTGGACAGCTGCTTGGCGAGCTTCTGCACGGCGGTCTCCGCCTCGTCGACCAGGCAGCACAGGGTGAACCTGGCCTCACCGGGCAGGTTCTGCCTGCCGAGGGAGATCGCCGCCGCGCCGAGCACGGCCGCCGCGTCCTGCACCAGCGAGCCGATGACGGCGATGTTGCGTCCCGGCGTGCGGGCGAGCCGGACCTTGGCCGCGCTGCCCGCCACGTCGATGACCTGTCCCAGCAGGACGGTCGGGGTGGCGTCGCCGGGCGTGAGCATCTGGAAGTCGTCCACGGCGTGCAGGGCGGGGACCTTGCTGCCGTCGAACAGGATGGGCTCGGTCAGGTCGGGGCTCCGGCGGCGGTGCAGCTCCCGCTGGAGGAAGTCGAACGTGCCCTTGCTGGTGGAGTCCGGGATGCGCGCGATCTCGTTGCCGTGCCGCACACCGGACTCGTGGTTCACGACCGCGTGCCAGCGGGGGAGTTCCACGGCGGCGTCGTTCTGCGGCTCGGCCAGCACCCGCCGCGCCTTCGGCAGCGCGACCCGGACGGTGAACTGCTCGAAGATGGCGGACTTGCCCCAGAAGCCCTCGATGCCCGCCACGTCCTGGCTGCACAGCACCAGGTGGATGCCCTGCGACCGGCCGCGCCGCGCCACGTCCTCCAGCAGTTGCGTCGCCTGCTGCGTCACGTGGTCGCGCTCGCCGAACAGGTACTGGAACTCGTCGATCACCGCGACGATCCGCGGCCACCGACCGCGCGGGTCCTCCGCGCGCAGCTGCTCCAGCTTCGTGACCTCGTGCTGCTTGGCGGCGTCCGCGCGCCTGCGCATCTCGTCGGACAGGAACTTCAGCAGCGCCACGCCGAACTCGCGGTCGGTGTTCACGTTCACGCCGACCAGCCGCGCGTGCGGCAGCCAGCTCGGGTCCTTGCGGCCCGGCGCGAACTGCGCGAACGACACGCCCTCCTTGAAGTCCAGGACGTACAGCTCCAGCTCGTCCGGCGAGTACCGGGCGGCCAGGCTGCCGAGCATGGCGTAGAGGAAGTTCGTCTTGCCCGACCCGCTCGGCCCGCCGATCAGGGCGTGCGGCGACGTGTCGCCCAGGCCCAGCGCCACGGGTTCGCCGTCCTGGTAGCCGATCGGGGCCACGACGCCCGCGGACGAGCTCTCCATCCACAGGTGCTCGGGCAGCAGGTCGCCGAACGTGCCGAACCGCGACCGGCGCTCCTCGCGCTTCTCGGCGATGGTCGCGCACGCCCTCGGCACCTGCGTGCGCGGGAACGGCGGGTCCAGCGTCACGGCCACATGCTTGCCGGTCATGGTGCAGGTCGCGGTCTGGTCCGCGGCCAGCGTCACGGTCTCGATGGGGGAGTTCACCGTGATCGGGATGTCCACGATCACCAGCACGATGCCGCAGGCCAACCCGTTGCGCGCCACGCGTTGCAGCTGTTGCTGCTGCTCCTCCTTGAGCGCCTGCCGGTTGCCGAACAGCACCGCGATCCGCCACGGCTCGGCGCGGCGGCCGGAGCCGCTGACCGACCGCACCGACAGGTGGCCGTCGACCAGCACGCTGGTGTGCACCCGGCGGATGTGGTCGGACAGCTCGTCCAGCAGCTCGTGCAGCCGCGCGGGGTCGTGCACGGTCAGCAGGCCCGCGCGGGTCAACGGGTACAGGCCCGGCAGCGAGCCGGTGAGCTGGTTGACGTCCCACACGTGCACGTGGACCAGACCGGGCTGGAAGTAGCTGAGCACCCGCAGCAGCAGGTTCTCCACCAGGCCGTCGGCGTGGTGGCGGCTGGCGGGGGTGGACGCGATGTGCAGGTGCGCGTGGTCCAGCAGGGGGACGGCGACCGGGAACGGCCGCTGCTCGGGCGCGCTGCGCACGACCCCCGTGCCGATGCGCCACAGCTCCGGCACCGTGCCGCCGTCGGCGCCGCCCGCGTCGCCGAGCCACGACTCGTGCGGCCACGACGCCGGACCGGGGGAAACGGTCTGCACCAACGAGGACAGCTGGTCCGGGCCGCGCTCGGACCAGCCGCGGAACGCGTCCACGCGGTCCATCAGCGCCCGCGCGAGCCTGCTGGAGAACGCCGGGTTGGCCAGCGCGTCGGCGAGCAGCGGGTCCTGGAGCGCGCGGTCGACGCCCTCGCCGCGCAGCATGACCTCGAACATGTCGCGGGCGCGCTCGTCCGCCAGCTCGCGGTGCTCGCGCGAGGCGTTGCCCAGTGCCGCCGCGACGGAGAGCCGGAACTCCTCGAAGGAGTCCTCTATCTTCCGGCGGCGGTCGTCCCGCCTGCTCACGTCACAGCTCCACCGCTATGCGCTGCACCAGTTCGAGGCTGTTCACCATCAGCGACAACTGGTCGGGGAACCGGTCCTTGGCCGCCGCGAAACCCGCGGGCAGCAAGGACTCCGGGTGGTTCGCCCCCGCCTCGACCAGCAGGTCGACGGCGGCGTCCAGCGCCTTCTGGGCCTCGTGCACGCTGCGGTAGGCGTCCCGCAGGTGCTCGCAGCTCTGCTCGAGCGCGACCTTGACCTCGGCGACCGACGTCACGTCATAGCCTGGAGTTGATGCCCTCGGCCTGGGAAATCCCAGCGCCCAGGTGCTTCTGCAGGTCGCTGACGCCGTTGATGACCTCGGCGAACTGGGCGTTGGCCTGCTCGGCGTCGGACTGGGCGCTGCCCTGCACCGCGCTGCTCAGCAACGCCTGCGCGTCCTCGGCCAGGTCGGCTGCCTGTTGCAGAGCGGCGGCGCTCTGGCCCGCCTTCTCGATCGCCTGGGCAATCGCGGCACGGACCTCTTCGATGCTGGCCATGTCGGCTCCGACCCTCTCCGAGTGCAACGGGTGGCCGTAGACCGACCACCCTATTAGTACCGAAAGTTTGACGCTTCACAAGCAAGATCGGCCAGGCGGGTGGACCTGCGAGTTCACTCGCCCGGACCTTGCTGTTGATCTTACTCGGGCTCCGTCCAGACCGAAGTGGACGCGACGGTGGCGGTCATCTCCAGCGCGACGATCCCGGCGTCCGGCCTCGGGGTCGCTGACCAGCGGATAGTCGCGGAGTCATCACCGTGCACCATCTCGGACCAGTCCGACTGGCCCAGTTGGGCCACGGCCGTGTGTAGCGCGGTAGTGGGCGAGTCGACACTCGAACCGAGGTCGAGATGCACGCTGAGTACATGGTCACCCGCCACCACTCGGGTGATGCTGCCCCCATTGGAGACCCGACTGGCTACCGCCCGCGCTTGCCATTCCGCACCCGCGCGGCGTTCGGCGGCCACGTCGACCCGCAACGCCAACCGCACCCACGACACGCTCGGTGTTTCCACCTCGGCGGGCTCCTCGACGACCTCCTCGGTCGGACGCCGATCCGGATCCCCGCCCGCCCAGGCCTCCACGAGCATCCGCTCGGCCCCCGGCACCAGCGCCTCCAGCGCGTCCGGGTCGTCCAGCACGGTCCACGCCGTGGGCGGCTCGCACGCCACCCGCGGCACCACCACGTCGTCGCCGAGCAGCCGCACGAACGTCCGCACGGCTCGCGCCAACGCCCCGGCCACGCTCTCCGACACGTGCTCACCGCTCGGCGCGCTGATCGTCACCGACCAGCACCCCGGCTCCTCGTCGGAGCAGTCGCCCGCCTGCACGACCCGCCCACCGACCAGCGCGATGAGCCCCGCACAAGACGCCCGCGCCTGCTGCTCGTCATCGGCCCCGACCACCACGGTGATCAGCAGCTCCAGGTCATCGTCAGCCATCAGGGCGAATTCTCCACGAACGTGTGACGGCACGGCACGGCGGTGGCTCCAGCGAACCCTCAGCGCCTCGACGCGGCCTTGAACGCGGCTTTGCGGGCGGCCTTGGCGGTCTTCTTCTCGGGGTGGCGGTCGCCGATCAGGGTGAGCGCGGCGGCCGCGTCGGGGTGGGGGAGGCGCCACACGTGCTCGAACAGGGCGGTCTCGTCGCCGTCGGCGGCCTTGGCCAGTTCGGCGGCGATGGCGGCCGGGTCGTCCGGGTCCGTGGTGACGGCCAGCGCGTCCACCAGCAGCCACGCGCGGTCGGCGGGCTCGTGGGGCCGGGTGAGGGCCTGCTGGGCGTAGGGGCGCAGTTCGGGCGTGGCCAGCGCGGGCTGCCACGTGGTCGCGGTGTCCACGTCGATGTCGGCGATCGTGGTCGCGGCGAACACCCGGCCCGTCGCGTCCACGGCGGCGGCCAGCAGCTCGGAGGCCGCGTCGGCGGGCGTGCGCAGCGCCAGCCAGGCGGCGGTGTCGGCGCGCAGCTGGTCGGGGGTCAGCGCCGCGGTGGCAGCCACCAGGTCGGCGGCGGTCATGTCGGCGACCTCGGGCAGCGGCGGGATCGTGAAGCCGCCGTCGCACATCTGGTCGCGCATGATCGTGGCGCCGAGGGGCGTCATGCGGGCGGTGTCGTCGTCGAACTCGACCGCGCCGAGCGCGTGCAGCCGCTTCAGCAGCACCTGCGCGGGGTCGCCGTGGGCGTCGACGTACGCGGTCCAGCGCTCGGGCATGTTCTGCTCCAGCGCCGCGGCCCGCGCCATCGCCGTGAACTCGGCGAGAGCGAGCCCGGCACTGCGGGCCATGAACAGCGCGGTCATCGTGGCCCCGCCGACCCCTTCGAGGTCCAGCTCCTCACCGGACTCGATCGCCATCGACTCGATGACCAGGTGCGTGTAGGCCTCGTCCCACAGCTCCAGCACGGCCTCGTCGTCACCGCTGCGCCACGGCTCCGCGCTCGGCCCGAGCGTCGCCAGGTTCGAGTCCTCGTCCACCTCGACGAACCCGACCGCGTGCGCCAGGTACCAGACCTGGTCCAGCGAGTCGGACAACGAGCCGTCGAACTCGTCGAAGTCGGAGTCCTCGTACACCTTCCGCCCGTCCGCCCACGCGGACAGCGCGAGGGCTTGCCCGAGCAGCGCACTGCCCCGAGCCAGGCCCGCGAGCTCGCTCGTCGAGGGCATCCGCAACGGCGGAAGGACAGCCGGCAGGCCGAGGGCAGTGGGAAGGTCGAAGTCCGCCATGCGCGGGACCTTAAGGCCTCGCACACCACCACGACCGGGCAGGATGGGCCGCATGGTGGAGATCAGCCCGGTAACCGAATCCGACCGCACCACCTGGGAAGCCCTGGCCCGCGCGGCGGACACCCATTTCGGCACCACAAGAGCGGACGAGGCCTACGAGCGGACCTGGCGACGCCTGATGGACGACGACAGGATCCACGGCGTCAAAGCCACCCTGAACGGCAAAGCGGTCGGAATGGCCAACTACCTGTTCCACACCAGCGTCTGGTACTCCGACAAGTGCTACCTGGCAGACCTGTACGTGATTCCAGAAGCCCGCAGACAAGGCATAGCCACGACGATGCTCCAGTGGCTGGCCAAAAACGCGGAAGACCACGGCCACCCAAGCCTCTACTGGAACACCCTGGAAGACTCCCCGGCCCGCAAGCTGTACGACAAGCTCGCCAAACACCACAAAGGCCTGATCCACTACGCCTACCGCCGAGACACGCAGCCCATTGGTGACCACAAGCAGGCCCAAGACAACGTAGTGGCCCACCTGACAGACACAGGGCCAACTGATTAGCCACAAGCAGGCCCAAGACAAGATGGCGGCCCACCACCCAGGCACAGGGTCGGTGGCGACCACGCTGGGACTGGCGGGCGGGGGCCACGGAACGTGGCCGATTTGACATGGGGATTTCGGCCTTAAAATTGTGGTCGGGCGGGACTCTCTTTGGACCGCCTTTTGAGCCCGACAAAGGCCGAAATGAGGGGTCCCCATGTCAAATCGGCCACAGCACGCTGGAAATCGCAGCCGCCGGGAGACCCACGCCAAGACTCGATAACGCACAGCTCCAAGAGGTCCCCCATCGAGCAGGACCCCCCGATACACAAGGTACAAGCGAGCACCGACAAAAACGGGATCACTCGATCGAGCGACTCAGACGCCAGACCGGGAAGGGACAAGGCCCAAGACCAGGCCACAGCCAAGACCAGGGTCACGGCCAGGGCCAAGGCCAGGGTCACGGCCAAGACCAGGGCCAGGGCCAGGGCCAGGGCCAAGGCCAAGGCCAAGGCCAAGGCCAAGGCCAAGGCCAGGACAGTGACCGAGATCAGCCCAAGACCAGGTCCGACCCGAGTCCCGATCGGACCTGCGAGTGGAGTCGGGGCAAGGTCAAGAGCGTGGCCGAGGTTCCCGCCAAGACCGAGATCGTGGCCAAGGCCAGCGAAAGGCCGGGAAGCCTCAGCTCCTCAAAGCTTCAAAGCCTCCCGCACGAACCCCACGACGTCCCCCAGGACCTCATCCCGGTTCACCTCGTTGAACACCTCGTGCCGAGCCCCGGCGTAGACCCGCTCCCGGAACCCCATCCCCCGAATCCGATCCGTCCCAGCCCGCGTATCCGCAAGTGGCACCACCTGATCGTCGTCCCCGTGCAGCCACAACGTAGGCAGCTCCCCCAACGTCCCCCCGTCCCCGACAAGTTCCAGGGCCCGCTCCAACGCCTCCAACGCCTCCCGCCCGATCCCCCCGTGCCACACCAACGGATCCGCCGCGTAGGCCGTCCCCACCTCAGCATCCCGCGACAACAACCCAGGATCGATCGGCGCGTCCGGGATCTCCTCCAACGCCAACAGGTCCAACCCCTGCCAGGCCCCCAACACCGGAGCCGACAACACCAACGCCGCCAGCTCGTGCCCGTGCACCTGCGCATAGCGCGCGGCGACCAACCCACCCACCGAATGTCCCACCAGGACAGTCGGCAACGGCGTCGCGATCGAGCGGGTCACCGCGTGCACGTCCGCCACCAGGCCGTCGATGTCCGCGACCGCTCCCCGCCGCCCTTCCGAGCCGCCGTGGCCGACCAGGTCGCCGCCCACGACCAGCGCCCCGGCCGCCCCCAGCGCGGCGGCGACGTGCTCGTAGCGGCCGAGGTGTTCGCCGTAGCCGTGGACGAGCACGGCGAGCCAGCGGGCCTCCAGGTTCGGCCAGGTGTGGACCGCGAGTTCGCCCGCGTGGCCGGTGACGTTGGATTCGATCACCTAGGCAGCGTAGAACGCGCTCATGGTGATCTCACCGGCACCGCACACGGGGCCGAAGGTCCACGGGAACTCGATCTGCTTGGTGTCGTCCGGCGCGATGGCCGCGGCGGCGTTCGCCTCGGGCTCGCACGGGCCGGTCACGCTCTCGTCGCCGCTGGGCACGACGGTCCAGCCCAGGTTGGCCACGGCGGTCGCGCCGGGGGCGACGGTGATCGTCGTCGGGCCGGGGTCGAGGTCGCGCTTGGTCGACGTGGTGATGTTCGCGCCGTTGGCCAGCAGCTGGAAGCCGCTGTAGCCGGTCAGCGTGCACGGGGCCGCGCCGATGTTGGTGAACACCAGCTTGGCGTGCCGCTGGCCCGCGCCCGCGTCCTCCATGTCGACCTTCGCCGACAGCGAGTCGCCGACGCACTTCGTGGTCTGCGGGGCCTGCGCGACGGCGGGCGGCGGAGTGGCCAGCGACGACGGCGCGGGTGTCGACGTCGAGGACGGGGCGGAGGACGAGGACGACGCGGCCTGCTTGGACGTCGAGGGCGTCCCGCCCGTGGCGGCCTGCTTCGCCCCGCACGCGGACACCAGCAGCGCCAGTCCGAGGAACCCGCAGGCGATCAGTCGTCGGCTCATGTCAGTCCTCCCTGATCCGCCGTCCGTGGAGACGGCCCGGTCGTGGTCCTATCAGGAGGACGTGGAGGACTGCCCGCTGGTTCGCTCCGATCGTCGGAAGTTCACCGGTTCGGGTGCGGAACCGCCGGAAAGCGCCTAAACCGCCCAGCCGTGGGGCAGGACGGGCATCCCCTCGACGCTCTCGCCCCACAGGTACGTCCAGCTCACGGTCCCGTCCGGCAGCACGACCCGGCCGCGGCGGTACTCGTCGCCCTCGTACTTGTCGAGCACCGGGAACGCCTCCTCGGGCGCGCCGAGCCGCACGACGTGGCCGGGCACGCCGGGCCCGTCGCCGGGCCGCAGCGCCGGGTAGCCGTGGCCGGTGTCGTGCAGGGTGCCGGGCAGCGTCACGGGGACCGCGCGGCCCTCCACGTGGTCCTCCAGCAGGCTCCAGTGGGAGCCGCCGGGCTGGAGCGTGCCGTAGACGAACAGCCGGTCCGGCCAGTCGTCCGGCGACGGGTCGCCGAGCACGGGCGTCACGTCGAGGCCGTCGGTGTCGGCCGGTCGGCCGCCGAGCCCGCGCGCCCGGCGCTGGCCGACTTCGGAGCACCGCACCTGCACGCCGTGCACGAGCAGCGGCATCCGGCGCATCCCGGCCCCGGTGTAGGCCAGCACGGCGTCCACGCGGCCGCCGTTGAACAGGGTGATCTCGCCGGTGTGCAGCCGCACGAGCTGGTAGCGCAGCCCACGTCCCTCGCACCGGTCCAGCACGCGCAGCTGGTCGGCCGTGGCCATCCACACGGCGTGCTCCTCCACGACGCCGGGCGCGGCGGCCAGCGTCGCCGGGCGCTCGCCGTCACGGGCCCGCAGGCCCGCCGCCCACACCGCCGCGATGCCCTCGCACCGGGCCCGCAGCACTACGGCGGGGCCGGTCAGGCCCATCTCCTCGCGCAGCCAGGTCACCTTCGCCGGGTTCGCGTTCGACCCGTACGCCAGCACCGGCATCCGCGCCGCCAGCGGTGGCTCGCCGTGCTCGGCGAGCCAGTCGTCGAGGTCGAGGCCGTCGGGTGCGACGCGCCAGCCGGAGTCGGTCGCGGGGTCCGGGGTGACCGGCCAGCCCTCGCCGTCGAGGTGCACGAAGCAGGCCTCCGGTCGCGTGCCCGGATACGGCAGAGCCGGATGCAGGTCGTCCGTGAATGGCTGCGTCATACCCCCATTCTGACAAAGCTCACCTGGAATTCACCTGACGTTGCCCGAGCAGTGAGTCTTCTCATCCGATCTCTGGCGCGGTTGAATGGGTGTTGTCGTCGCCACGGCTGCTCCTTGATCGATCCGACGTAGGAGGTCTGGTAGTGAGGCGACGCACTTTCCTGGCGAGCGCGGCCGGGGTTCTGCTGCTTCCCACCCCGAAAGCGTCCGCGGCGCCATCGGCGCTGGTCCCGGCCCGTCTGGCGGCCGATTACTGGATCAGGACGACGGGGTCGAACCTCGGCAACAACAACTGGGAGAACGCCACCCTGCACAGCGGCGTGATGGCGCTCTACCGGGCGACCGGCGCCACCGCGTACCGCGATTTCACCCTCCGGTGGGCGACGAAGTTCACGTTCCAGTTGGGCACGTCCTCGAGCAATCCGCACTTCGCCGACCACCAGGCGGCGAGCCAGCCGTACCTCGACCTGTACGCCGACAACCCCGAGCCGCGCCGGATCGCGGCCGTGCTGGCCGAGATCGACGCGACCATCGCCACCGGCAAGACGAGCTACTGGTGGTGGGTCGACGCGCTCCACATGGCGATGCCGATCTACGCCCGGCTGAGCGCCCAGACCGGCAACGCGAAGTACGTCGACTTCGGCCACCAGCTCTACCGGTGGACCAAGACCCGCGAGAGCGGCAACGGGCTGTGGAACCCGACCAAGCGGCTGTGGTGGCGGGACAAGAACTACGTGCCGCGCAACGTCTACTGGTCGCGCGGCAACGGGTGGGCGCTCGCCGCGCTCGCCAAGGTGCTGGACGTGCTGCCGACCACCAGCCCGTACCGCGCCGAGTACCTCGCCGACTTCCGCGCGCTGGCCGCGCAGCTCGCGGCGGTGCAGCGCTCGGACGGGTTCTGGAACGTGAACCTGGGCGACCCGCAGAACTACCCCGGCCCGGAGACCAGCGGCACCGCGTTCTTCACCTACGGCATCGCCTGGGGCGTCAACAAGGGCGTGCTGGACGCGGCCACCTACCGGCCGGTGGCGCAGAAGGGCTGGGACGGCATCGTGCGGGTGGCGCTGCAACCCAGCGGCAGGCTCGGCTACGTGCAGGGCGCGGGCCAGCAGCCGTCGGACCACCAGCCGTTGAGCAAGGACGCCACCACGTCGTTCGGCGTGGGCGCGTTCCTGCTGGCGGCCGAGCAGGTCGCGAAGCTCTAGCGCCCGAGGCTCAGCAGGCCTGCGCCCGCGCGGTGTCGTAGGCCTGCTGGGCGGTCGCGATGTCCGGCAGGTTCTCGTAGACCAGCGCGAACAGCCCCCGGACCTGCCGCGACACCACGACGCCCAGCGGCGTGAGCGAGTAGTCGACGTGCGGCGGGATCACCGGGCGCACCTCGCGGTGCACGAGCCCGTTGCGCTCCAGCGCCTGGAGGGTCTGGGCGAGCATCTTCTCGCTGATCCCGCCCACCGCGCGGCGCAGTTCGCCGAACCGCAGCGTGCCGTCGAGCAGCGCCCCGAGCACCAGCGAGCCCCAGTGGCTCGCGACGACGCCGACGACCTCGCGGGACGGGCAGTTCCGGTCGTACACGTTCGCGATGTGGGCCATGAGCTGGATGCTAACCGAAAGGACAGTATCGGAGTAAATAGTGGGTACTTACGAATCCGCAGGATGACTCCTAGCGTCGTCCGCATGACGACCTTGATCACCGGAGCCACCGGCCACCTCGGCGCGCTGACCGTCGACCACCTCCTCCGGCGCGTGCCCGCGAGCGACCTCGCCGTCTCCGTGCGGGACCCCGCGAAGGCCGCGGCGCTCGCCGCGCGGGGCGTCGACGTCCGCCGGGGCGACTTCGACCACCCCGAGACGCTCGACTTCGTCGGCGTCGACCGGCTGCTGCTCATCTCCACCGACGGCCCCGACGAGGCCCGGATCACCAAGCAGGCCAACGCCGTCCGCGTCGCGCAGGAGGCGGGTGTGGGCCACCTCGTCTACAGCAGCGTCATCGACGCCCCCACGTCCCCGCTCGGCCTCGCCGCGGTGCACCGCGCCACCGAGGAGCTGGTCCGGGCCTCCGGCATCCCGTTCACGTTCCTGCGCAACGGGATGTACCACGAGAAGTAAATTTCAACTTAGCTCTACCCAACAACAACACGTGGAAGTAGGGTTGTTGTTGTGAAGACCACCATGTCAGGGCATGTGGATGCCTACCTGCAACGTCAGCGAGTCATCCGCGCCAAGCGGACGTTGTTGCACCAGGAATCCGTGTTGGGCCAGTTCGCGCGGTGGCGTGACGCTAGTCACAAGTCACCCCGAACGCTGAAGGCCTGGGAAGTTGAGGACTACCTCATCGGGCCGGAGGGATTGGCCGACCGGCTTGCGCCCAACTCCTGGAACTCGTACATGTCGATCATCTGTGCGTTCCTGAAGTGGGGGGCCGGACGAGACTTCTGGTCGGCCAGCGCTGCGGTCGACATGGACAAGCGTCAGGGGGAGCCGAAGGCGAAGCTCTACCTCGACCGCACGCAAATGGACGTCCTGTTCGAGCAGGCACCCGACGCCTACGTCCGCTTCTGCTTGGCCGCCCTGCGCTACACGCTGTGCCGCGAGCAGGAATTGCTGAAGATCCGGCTGTCGAACATGAACCTGGAGTCCAACAAGATCACGATCGTCCGCACCAAGGGGAAGCGGGCGACGCCTGAGGAGAAGATCGACCGCATTCCGATCCTCGGTGAATTCGCTGACGAGCTGGACCGGTGGCTGCCAGAGTACGAGCGGTTGTGCGGGCCGCTCCAGAACAACTGGTACCTCATTCCTCGTCGCATGGCCGTGCCGCGGGGCAGATCGTTGGTGGTGGACCGGTGGTCCTATTCCCCCGTGGACAAGCGCGCGTTGCTGGGGCCCGTCGTCAAAAGGCGGGTGAAGGCTCTGCTTCCCGACTTGACCGACGAAGGGCTGCATGGCGTGGGCTGCCACACCTTGCGCCGTTCCGGCGGGCGAGACCTGAGGGAGGCGCTGCGGGATGCGGGCATACCGGAGGCCGACTACATCGTGATGGCCCAGTACGGCCACGCCAACGTGCAAACGTCGTACAAGTACTGGGGTGAAACCCCCGACCGCGTTCGGCGGGACAACGCGATGGCCGGGCGTAGACTGTGGCCGCAGAAGGCTGACGTGGTGGAGCTGAAGGTGGTCGCTGAACATGCCGGTTGAGTACGTTCAAAAGGTGCTATGCGACCGTGGCGACGGCAACGAAGGCGCTAAGCCTGCGAAGTTCGTGGACTTCGTCACGACGACCGAGATCCTTTTGTGCGACAGCTGCCGAGAGGAGGCCCGGAAGTTCTTCGCTCCGGGCACCGTCGGACCTGGCGGAACAGTGCAGGGGATCGATTCCCTGGAATACCTGATCGACACGTGAACAGACACAGAGCCCCCGGCCGAAGCCGGGGGCTCTGTGCATTCCTGGGGCAGCGAGAATCAGCCGAGGAAGACGGGCTCCACGCTGGCCGGGAGGGTGGCCCCGGTGCCGTTGCCGAACCGCTGCGCGAGCGCCGCCTTCACGCCCGCCAGCGCGCCCGCCAGCGGCACGGCCGCCCACGCGGGCAGGTCGAGCAGCGCCACGACCTCCACGCCGAACCCGGCCTGGAGCAGGGTCCACCCGGCACGCTCGCCGAGGTCGGCCCACCGCTTGGACACGTCGGACATGTCGAACTCCTTCACTTCGTCACGATCTGCAAGACGCCCATGACGACCGCCACGAGCGCGCCAATGAGGGCCACGTACACGGCCCAGCGGCGGGCGACTTCGGCCGCCCGTTCCTTCTCGCGTTCCGCGCGTTCGTCCGCGCGCTCACGCTCCATGCGGTCCACCCGCGCCTCCAGCAGGGCGGCCCTGACCGCGTCCTTGGTGGTCGACTCGTCGAACCGGCCGCGGAGCTTCACCACCTCGTCGTAGACCTCGCGGATACCGATCACCACCGGGTCGGACATGGCTCACACCAGCCTTAGGATCAGGTTGACCCGGCCGCCGACGACGTCCTTCACGGTCGGGTTCGAGGTCTGCGAGAACTGGCACCGCCGGATGACGGCCTGGAAGCTGGTGCTGGTCAGCTTGTCCTTCACGGTCACCACGCGGTTCTCCTCGGCCGCGGTCTCCAGCTCCCGGAGCCGGTCCCAGCAGAAGCCCTTGTAGCCCTGGGCCTTGCCGCGGTAGTCGGTCTCCGAGTCGAAGCACATGAAGGGCAAGATCAGCTCTCGGTACTGGCGCGGTGTTGGGAGCGCCTTCATCTGCCAACTGCGCAGCTGCACGCCATGACCCACCGCGTCGTCCCGCAGCGTCACCGTGAGCCGGAACGCCTGGCTGGCCGCCAGCCCGAACAGGCCGAACTCGTAGCTCGGCGACCCGCCTTCGATCGGGAACGTCACGCTCGTGCCGTCGTCGGACTCCACCGAGATGGTCAGCGGGTTGGTCACCCCGGCGATGACGGGGAACGTGCCTTCGATCCGCAGGTAGGCGGGCTGCTTCGGCTCGACGGTGCCGAAGCGGAACCAGCTGGTGGTGAGCGTGCCCGCGGTGCTCGGGGTGAAGCTGGTCTGGGTGATCACCTGGCCCGAGGCCATCGCGCCGAACAGCAGGTCATGGCCGCTCGTGCTGTCCGGGTAGACCGTGATGTCCGTGACCGTGTCAGTGGGGTCGACGCCGTTCAGCCCGTCTGCGTACAGCGCGTAGGCGTACCTGCCCGCGTTGTCGATCTGGGTGGCCAGGTCCACCCACCACACGCTGTTCTTCCCGCCCACGTAGACCAGGGAGCCGGACGCGCCGATGGAGTAGGTGGGGTTGCCCGAGGCCATCAGCGCCCCGTACTGCGGCTGGCCGTACGGGGTGAACAGCCCGGCCCGGATGCCCTGGCTGGTGGCCAGCACGAAGCGGTCGTTCAGGTAGAACATGATCGAGTTGAACAGCTCACCGCGCGGGGCCTGAAGCTGGACGATCGGCGTGCCCAGCGTGATGCCCGAGCCCGAGTCGGTGATGGTCATGGACGACACATCCGAGAACGGCCCGGCCCGGCCAACCAAGTAAATGGCGTTCGGGCCCTCGGCGATCGACGTGTAGTTCCAGCTGGCGTTCGGGTGGGTGTACTTCACCGCGGGCGACGGCGTGAGCCCGTTCGGGTCGACGTCGTACAGCTTCGGCCCGCTGGACACGATCAGCCGCTGCTTCGCGTACCCGAGCGACACCGTGCCTGAGAACGTCAGCGTGGCGATCTGGGTTGCCGTGCCGGTCGGATCGATCTTGTACACGCGGTCGTTGACCGCGACGAAGATGCTGGCCCCGTCGGTGGCGATGTCCTGCACCACGCCCGTGGACCCGCACGACACCGTCACCGAGCCACCCATGCCGGGCAGGTTCACGATCTGCACCTGGTGGTTGGTCGAGCTGGCCAACGCCAGCTTCTGCACGCCGGACCAGGTGACCTGCTCGGCCCGACGTCGGCCGAGATTGGACAGCGACAGCGTGCCCGCCAGGGTGAGTTCGCCCGGCTCCCACGGGTAGACGTACCGGCTCGACTCGAACCGGATGCGAGCCACCTGCGGTTCGCCCGAGTCCAGGTACTTCTGCCCGGCACCGCCGTGCATCGAGCCCTGCGAGCGCAACCACCAGTTGCCGAACGACTGCTCTCCCGCCTCGGGGCTCGTGTCGAACTGCTCTTTCTGGTCGGCCTTGATGTCCCGCAGGTACGGGTTGTCGCCATCCGGCCACAGCCGGAACGGCACACCGTCGATCAGGAAGTCGTGGGCCAAGCCGGACTCCACCAGCGCGGTGATCTGTCCGGAAAGGACGATCGGCGGGACACCGCCGGGCAGGACGTTGGAGTTCAGCATCACGGCCCCAACCAACGAATCTCGATCGTCATGGGCCCGGTGGACGTGGACGGTGCCATGTTCAGCGCGCCCGAGGTCTTGTCCTGGAACACGTACGCCGAGATGACGTCGCCCGCGGCGAAGCGGCGGCCCGCGCCCAGATTGGCCTCAAGGTGCTTCGCCCCGCCGCCCTCGCCGGACAGGTTGGTGGTGCGGTACCGGACCGTGTCGTCCGAGGCCTTGCCAATGACCAGCCACCGCGTGCCCGTGCCGTCGCTCGACGCCCACGGTGCGTTGACCGAGATCGCGTAGACCCCACCGCGCACCAACGTGAAGTCCGTGTTGCCCGTGCCGGACACCGTGACGATGCTCGTGTCCGTCTGCGCCGACGTAGCGAACTGGAGCTTCGTCATCGCCGCATTGGGGATGGACTGCGTGGTGGTTCGGACGTACTCGACCTGGCCCGAGGTGGCGTTGTTCAGTCCGCCGACCGTGATCCACGTGAGCGTGTTCCACTGCTTGAACAGCTTGTCCGACTGGTCGAAGATCAGCATTCCCGCAACCGGGGAGGTCACGGCCGCGGTGTTCGGGACGGTCGGGACCAGGGGGCTGGTCGAGTTGTAGCCGAAGACTGTTGCGGCAAAAGCAGCTTCGCCGGTCTCCTTGATCAGCGTCGTCTGCGTGCCAGCCTGGTTGTTGCCGCGGAGCACCGCGCCGCCGGTCCGCGCGTTCACCGTCAGGCGGGTGGATGTGCCCGCGCCAGGCAGCGGCAGCGTCACGTCCCCGGCCATGCTGGAGGTGCCGGTGACCCCGAGGGTGGACGCCAGGTTCGCTGCGCCGCTGGCGTCGAGCGTGCCGACCGAGGTCGCCCCCGCAGTCAGCCCGGCCAGAGTGGTTGCTCCGGTCACGCCCAACGTCCCGCCGACCGTGGCCGCCGCTGAAGCAGCCAGTGCGCCGGTCACACCGAGCGTGCCACCCACGGTGGTGTTGCCGTTGCCGTTGACGTTAAACACGTTGGCGTTGGCAGCATCGGCGTTGCCGACCCGCAGAGCTGACTTCGCCGCAGCGGCCCGAGACTCCACACCCGGCCGCGTGCTGCCCGAGTTCGGGGTGACCCTTAGGGACCCGTCGTTGAACGCCTCGAAGCGGTCTGTGCCTGACTGGGTCAGCAGGAAGCCGCGTCGTGCGTCGTCGCCGCCCGTGTTGGTGTGCTTGAAGCCGTCGCGCGCCAGAGCGGACGTCGCCTCCACCTCGAACCCGGCCGCCAACGCGGACACGTCCTCGGAGTACAGGTGCCGGTAGCCCCCGCGGTACGACTTGCCCGTGATGGTCTGTGCGCCCGTGGTGCCGACGATCGAGCCGGACACGCCGTGCACGCCGGTCGTGGCCTCCATGTGCGCCTCAGCCCGGTTCGCCAGGCTGGCCGGAATGATGTGCTCGAAAGTCGCACCCGCGTTGTGGTCGCTGGCCAGCGTGCCGTCCTGGCCGCGGGTGATGGTGGCCACCGAGCCCGCCACCGAGGTCACGATGACGATCTCCGCCTTGACCGTGCCACGGTCCAGGATGGCCCAGAACGGGTACGAGGTCGGGAAGCCCGAGAAGTTCGAGAGGGTGACGCCGGGGGCAGACGAGTTGATGCCGCCCGAGGTCTGTGCCACAGACGACGTGTTCGAGTAGAAGTACTGCGTCATCGGGTCCTCACCCGTTCATCTCGAAGTGCGGCCGAGCACTGAAGGTGTCCAGCAGTGCGTGGCGCTCCTGGGCCAGGCGGGCCTGGAACTGCTGCGTCCACACGCGGGCAACCGAGGTGGCCGAACCGGTCTGGATGAACCTCGCCCGGTCGGACTGCTCGATCGACGCCGTCTGGGTGCGCGCAGCCTCAGCCGCGGGCAGCAGGGTGGCCGTCGCCCATAGGACCGGGATGTCCTCAGCGGTGGCCGGGAGCCCGGTCGACGCCCACGTGCCCGCAGGGTTCGACGGGGACAGCGGTGCGGGGTCCGCGCGGTAGGTCACGTACACGGGCAGGCCCGACATGCCTACCGGAGCCATGTGCAGGTACCGGTTGCCGTCGGCCGCCTTCGTGTCCAGGCTGTACCGCTTGACCGGCAGCTCCCGATCCTCCGAGCCCGGCAGCCGGACCTTCAGGGACAAGATGTTCTCGACGTCCGCGGGCAGCAGGTAGCGGCGCACCGTGACGTCGGTGGTCAGCGTGGTCGTCTTCACCGCGAACAAGTCCGGCTGGCAGGCCGAGATCCCAGCCACCACCGCCTGCGCGACCGACCACCACGTCCACCGCGGATCGATCGTGACCATGCTGTCCGGCGGGAAGGCGTCGTTCGCCGGGGACCCCATGCGCTGCCGGAACCACGGCGGACAGGTGGCCGCGCCGGTCGTCGGGTCGTAGCTGGTGACGTACACCAACTCGTGGCCCAGCTCCACGATCACGTGGTTGAGCTTGTCGGCGACGTCGATGTCCGCCAGCTGCACGCCCACCTTGTTCGAGCCGTTCAGCACCCACCCCTTGAACGTCCCGACCTGCGGGAAGGTCGTGGTGTTCTGGTTGAGGTTGGAGCGCACGCGCTCCACCATTTGGTCCAGGGTGGTCACGCGCCAGCCGCCTGCACCGCCGCGCGGACCTGCGCCATGCGCGTGCCCCTCGGCTGGATGCCCTGCCGTCGAGCCTCGCCGTACTCGCGCAGCTCGGCATCCCAGTGCCTGCGGCCGGGAATCTCCATGATGGCCGGGGCCAGCTGGAGCGCCGCCGCGCGCAGGCACGCGCCCCACGACTCGTGGTCCTGGGTGGGGCAGCCGGATCGGCAGCTCATGGTGACAGCTCCTGTGCGTCGAAACCGTTGGCGATCCACAGATCCCGGACAGCGGGGTCGGTGGTGGTGTTGATGTGGCCACCGAGCCACACATGGGTGGCGGCCTCGGGGATCTCTGTCCCGTCGGGGTACGTCGACAGCTCGACGTCGTTCCCGGCCACGTGCTGCTCCACCACCAGCTCTTGCACGAGCGAGCCGCGGACCGGGTAGCGGTAGGTGGTGGACGGCGGGATCAAACGCCACGTGGGCATCAGGGCCTCCTACGACGAAGCCCCCACCCCGAAGGGCGGGGGCGACATCGAGATGTGGATCACCGCCTAGATCAGGCCGAGTAGTCCGGAGCCCCGCCGACACCCGACAGCGAAGCGCTGGAGCGGATGATCTGGAGAGCGTTCTGTCGGTACAGCGAGGTACCGAGCAGCGCGTACCAGCCGACCGGCTGGAACCTCTTCAGGGAGTCGGTCTGCGGGCCGACCACCGTGTGCGGCTCCTCGGCCACCGCCTCGGCGATGGCCTGCATTCCCAGCACGTAGGTGTTGTACTGGACGACACCCGACGTGACCTGAGAGCAGCGGTCGTTCTCCACGAACCGAGCGCCGTGGAACGCGCCGATCTCGCCCGCGTAGATTTCCGCGGTGTCGACGTAGTTGTGGGGGTTCATCCACGCCGTGGTGCCGGTCTCCAAGCGGAGGTCATAGGAGACGTCCGGGTGGATGTGGGCCAGGTAGTAGGCCCCGACCTTCTTCGCCGCCCTGCGCCGCTTGAGCAGCGAGACGGACGCGGCGACGCTGGTCGCCTTCAGCACACCGGTGTTCGTGGTCTGGTCCGTGGTGGCGAAGCTGCCGTTGGTGTGCTGCCACAGCTTGTTCGCGCCCGCGTCGAGCACCGTGCGGTAGATGACGTCCAGGCTCTCGTTCATGTTCTCGCCAACTTCTTGGGCGATATCCGTCGCGACGGACTTCGTGAACGCGAGCTTGTTCAACTTGTTGGTGTACCGCACCGTGTTGCCGTACTCGGCGAGGGTGACGGTCACGCGCCGCGGCGCGGGCATCGCGACCGCGGTCACGTCGGTCGCCTCGTCCAGCGGCGTGCTGGCCGCGGCCAGCTGCTTCTGGATGGTGAGGGTGACGACGTCGCCGGGGTGCGCCTGCTTCGCGGGGCGCTTGTCCACAAGCGCCCTGAACATGACCTGGTTCTTCAGGTAGGTCTCGCACGAGAGGTCCAGTGCGGTCTCCACCAGGTCGGTCCAGGTGGTGGTGTTGGTGTCTGCCATTGCCAGCTCTCTGTGACGAGCAGGCAGGGAACGTCAGATCAGTCCGGCAAGAAAGCCAGGGCTGCGTTCAGCTCCGCCTGCGAGGTGGGACGGGCGTTCTTCATCTGGGCGAGCTGCGCGGCGTAGCCGCCGTTTCCGGCAGCGCTACCGAGGCTGGTCGCGGCGTTCACCGCTGCCTGCTGCGCTGCCGCGTCCGCGTTGGCCGACTGGTCTCCTGCGCTGTCGCCGTCGGTCGGGGTCTTCGGCTCGAACCGGAAGGCGTCCTGGTTCTCCTCGACCCACTTCTTCACGGCGTCGGCGTCGGGGTCGCCCGTGTAGAACTTCCTGACCTTCTCCGGCACGGTCACGTCGAGACCGTCCCAGATGGACCTGAAGCTCTGCGCGGCGATCGTCGCTTCTGCGGTCGCAAGCCTGGCCTTCAGCTCGGCGTTCTCCTTGGCCTGAGCCTCGGCGAAGGCGCGGAGGCTGGAGCCGTCGCTACCCTCGTTCTTGTTGGCTTCGCTGGAGTTGCCGTCGAACTCGCCCATGATGTTCCTTCTCACCCTCAGAACAGCCCGCCGTAACACCGAGGGGTGGGTGCACGGGATTGGCAAACGCCCGATTCGATTACGCAGCAACCACCTCGGACACGTGGCGCTGGAGCATGGGTGACAGGATTTGAACCTGCGGCACACGGTTTTGGAGACCGATGCTCTACCGGACTGAGCTACACCCACGGGGCGCAGGGCCGTTAACCCTGCTTGTGTTGACTATTGTAGAGAGGCCGTTTAGTACCGCCCCTGATCGCGAGAAAGAGCCCCCGCCTGGGTTCCGAGGTAGTTCGTCTTGAACCGCCCCTCTTCCTCGGTGTAGGCCTGCTGACGTGCGCGAGTAGCCGCGGCGTCCGTGCCCAACGCGTCGTTCTCCAGGGTCGTCCGGTCCAGCTCGATCCCCGCGCGTGCGCCGATGCGGCGGTCCTCCTCTTCTCGGGAGGCAACGTCGGTGAAGGCCTTGCGCGCGGCCGACTCGTCCACCCCGCGGTCCGCGAGATCGAGCAGGCGGGACTGGTCCAGGTCGTAGCTGCCGTACGCGTTGAACGCCTCGGCCGAGATGGAGAAGGCGCTCATGCGCCGCTTCAGGTCGGTCTCCGTGATCGTCGGGTCCAGGGTGACCCTGATGGCGTCGGCCGGGGTGAACCCGGCAGCGGCCCACGCGTCTTTCACGCGCTGTGGCTTCGCCTGGTAGAACTCCGCGTGCTCCTGCATCCGGCCGTTCAGCTCGGCCGGGGAGACGTTGGCAGCGAAAAACTTGTCCAACTCGTCCTTGCCGTCGTAGGTCCCCGCTCCCACGTACTGCCGCACGATGGACTTGTACGTGGCCTCGGTGTCCAGGTACTCCGACTCGGACAGCGCGGGCAGGCCCGCGGCAAGACGCTTCAGGTTGCCCGAGAAGCGGTCCTTGTACTGCTGGGTCTGCCGCAACTTCAGCGGCACGACGTCCGCGGAGTCGCCCGCGGTCAGCATGTCCCGGACCACGGAGCCCAAGGACTCCAGTCCCCACTGCTGAAGCACCGCCTGCATCATCGTCCAGGCGTTGTCGAACCCTGCTGGCGTTGTCACGTCGTCACCCGATCATCCCGAAGGCCTTGCCGATGGACGTCAGCGTTTTGCCCGCCGAGTCCTTGGCGTTGTCCGTGAAGCCCCAACGGTCGTCTTTGCGCAAGTCCTGCTCGAACTGCCAGACCGACTTGGCTGCCCCCTGCGTGTTGCCTTGCAGCGCCTCCTGGATCAGCCGGTCGTTCAGCTGGAGGTCTGCGGGGTTCAGCTCCAGCGTGCGTGCGTACGACTCCATGTACGGCCGGGCGACGTCCATGACGGTCTCGCCCCCGCGGATGCGGTCGGCGAACGCCGTGTACTTCGCGGCGGCGTACTCGGTGAGCTTCGAGCGCCAGCCTTCGATGTTGCCCACCGAGCCGTTGCCCACGATGTTCCGGGCCAGCGCCTGGATCTGGTCATTGAGGTCCGGCGGGATGTAGCCGTACCGGAACGACATGTCGTACATGTCGTTGATGGCCTTGCCGAGCTGTCCGCCGACCCCGTCCAACGGAACGTTCTTGTCCGCCAGCAGCGAGCGAGCCACGTGCGCGGACGCCATCGCGGCGTCCATGCCCTTCACCTGGGTTTCCAGCCACAGCTTCCGAGCCTGCTTGACGGACGGCACGGGCACGCCGGTAGCGCTGGCCCAGGCGTACACCTGCTGTGCGCCGTTCTGCATTGCCTGCTCGGCTGTGGCCGGGTCGGCGATCGTCTTCACCAGCCACTGCCGCTGACCATCCGGAGTGGACTGCCACCAGTCGGTGGCGGCCAACGCCATGCTGAACCGGTCGGCCGTCCAGTTCTCGTCAACGGCCTGCTGCATCAGGTCCCCGATCTCGGGGACCTCCTCGGCCAGCAGGGCCACGAAGCCGTATGTGGCGCGTACGTCCTCCGGGTCCGGAGGCTCCGTGCGCACCTGAACCGGAACGGTCACGCGTTACTCCCCACCGACAGGGCCCCGGCGAAACCACCTTGGCCGACCATCTTCATGAACTGGGCGGCCAGCGTGCCGTACGCGTGCGCGCCGCGCTCCTGCGCGAAGCGGGACTCCATCCACGCCACGGCCTGGCCCTCGGGGTCGAGCTGGGTTGTGGAGGCCCCCGCGTAGTACGCGGCGGTCATGTTCTCCTCCAGCATGTGGTAGTACGCCACGAACTCGGCCTTCTCCTCGGGGGAGAGGACGCGGCCCATGCGCTGCCGCGAGATGGCGTCTACCTGTGCGCCCAGCATTTCCGAGTCGGCGTAGCGGACCGCGCCGGTACCGCCGCCACCCCCACCACCGTAGCCACCGCCGTACCCCCCGCCCCCGCGGTAGTAGCTGCCTCCGCTGGAGCCGCTGGACGGCGGCTCCCAGTTCGGGTCGTTGTAAATCTCCTGGGACTGCTGGGTCAGCGAGCCGAAGAAGTCTTCCAGCGTCTCCATGTTCCCGGCCGCCTGGGAGTTGATCGCCAGCAAGGCCACGTTTTTCAAGGCGGTGTAGTCCTCGTTGCTGATGAACGCCTTGACGGGGTCGCCGTTCTCGTCGGTGACAACCCGGCTGCCCGCGGCCGAGTTCGCCGCGGAGTCGCCGCCGTACGCCTGGATCGACGCCAGAGCCGTGATGGTGCTTGCCGCCAGCTGCGGATCGGCCTTCATGTCGGCCATCCGGCCGTTGATCCACGTGTCCACGTCGGTGATGTACAGCAGCCCGTTTTCGTCGCGGGCCACCATGAAACCGGGGACGTTGCCGGTGCCGGTCTTCTGGCTGAACGAGCCGGTGACCATCGTGGCGAACGAGCCGTCTCCGGCATCCGAGGTCTCGGTGCCGAGCTTGTTCTTCCCCGCCTGCCACTCGCTGACCTTGCGCCGGTAGGTGGACCAGATCGAGATGTTGTTGATTTCCCGCACCAGCGGGTTGTTGTTGACCTCGTCCAGGCTCCAGGTCCGTCCCCACACCGAGGTCTTGAACTCCTGCGCCAGCGCCTGCGCCGCGGCTTCCAGCTCCGGGTTCTTCGCCGGGTCCCGGCGGATCTCGTCCAACATTCCCTTGATGGTCGTGTTGTAGAGGTCGTCCGCCTTGCGGGCGGCCATCACCGACTGGACCTGTTGCGACGCGTTGTCCCGCTCGGCCTTGTCGTTGGCTTCCTTCTGCGCCTGGGTTTCGCGCGTCACCGTGATGGTGGGCAACCCGCTCTTGCCCATGCCGGGCGGTAGCCCGCCGGTCGGGTAGTCCGATCCCAGGGTGGGAACGTTCGGGGTGTACGGCAGGCCCAGCCCGTTGGTGTCGCTGGACTTCGTCGGTGCCCACAGGCCCGGCACGGTGGTGGGCTGCTGCGTGAACGACGGGGCCGGGGCCTGCCAGGTGGACGGCTGGGCCTGCTGGCCCAGGTTCGGAGCCCCCTGCGCCTGAAGCTGCTTCGCCGTGGTGTTCATCTGGGCGACCTGTGCGGCGATCGTGGCCGCGTCGTTGGCCGCGCCCAGCGCGCCCTGCACGTGACCGTAGAGCCCGGTCCCGACACCGCCGCCGGACGTGATGATCACGCCGTCCGGACCGTACGTGAAGCCCATCAGCTCACCTCGTAGACGTCCATGAGCTTCCACAGGGATTCCAGTGGAGTGCCCAGCCATTTTTGCTTGCCCGCGGTGCGGTAAGCCTTGTTGAGGCTGGCCCGCTCACCGTTGTTGAAGAAGTCGACCGCGAGGTAACGGTTCCTGTAGGTCGCCCAGTCCTGGTACATCTGCGAGACCGCAGCGCGGTACGGCTCCAGGGACTCGGGCAGCTTCGCTTGGCCGGTGGCCAGACGCTCGATCGCGGGTGCCATCTCCGCGTGCACGAAGTTCGGTTCGGCGCGGCGGTCCAGCTCTGCGGACGCCAGCGGATGCGTGCGTCGCCAGCCGTCCTGCCAAGCCTCCATTTTAGAGTAGATGGACTTGGCCGCCGCTGGGCTTGCCTTCGCTGCCTCCGAGTAGCGCTGAGTCGTCATCCGGTATTCGGTGACGTCGTCGGACAGGGTGACGTCCCGGTAGAACGACTCCAAGTCCTTGTGCTTGCGCAGCTCGGCCTTCAGTTGGAGCTTGTAGGCCTCGTTGTTGAAGTCGCCGGTCGCGGTGTCGCGGGGCATCATCGCCAGGGCGATGGTCGGGTTGTTCTTGACGAAGTCGAGGTTTTCCAGCAGCCAGCGCGTCCCGCCCAGGGTGTACGGCACCCCGCCGACGGCTTCGCCGCTGTCCCCGGTGCCCAGCAGTTCGACCGTGCCGACGGCGAACGCGCCGGGGTTCACCAGCAGCTCGCCGGGGTACCGGCGGGCGAACTCCACCCCAGCCTCGGCGAAGGCCCTGCTGTAGTTGTCCGGGTACTTCTTCGCCATCTCGGCCTTGATCTGGAACCACTCGGCCCGGATGTTCGGTAGCTCCTGGAGGCGGCCGAGCACGTCCATCTCCCCGATGCTCGGGTCGGCGTTCTGTGGGCTGGCCGGGAGGAACGTACCGGTGAACGCCCGCATGATCAGGATGTTCGTCGCCGTGGCCTTCACGGCGTCCAGCGCGCGAGCCTTCTCTTCCGGGCTGGCGTCCGGGCCGGGCAGCTGGCCCGCGGCCTCTGCGTAGATCGTCGCCGTCCGGAACGCGGAAGCGAACTGCCCGTCAGCGTCGTCCTTCTGCATCAGCGGGACGAACCGCTGGAACATGGACGGCATCAGCAGCTGAAGCGTCGACTGCCCACCGCCGAAGTCCTCGCCGCCGTTCATACCGCGCTTCAACCGCTCCAGCTCGATCTGCGCCGCGGGCCACACCTTTTCCGCGCCGTCGATCGCCCAGCCGAACACCGGGTTTGCCGAGAACTGGAGCGGGTTCGCCACGCCGGGGTTGATGAACCGGACCTGGCTCTTGAGCCCGTCGAACTGCGGGATACGCAGAGCCTCTTCGGGGGCCAGGCCGAGCGCGACCATGCCGTCCATCAGCACCCGCTGCGCGAGCGCCGAGCCGGGGTAGGTGAACGTCAGCCGGTACTCGGTGTTCCCCTGCTCGTCCTGCATCGGCTCGTTGTGCAGCACGCCCGTGTGCTGGGCGGTGGTCATCATCAGGTTGGCGCGGCCGAGCGCGCCAGGGTTGGCCTGGGCAGCGCCGATGAACCGGCGCACGAAGTCCTCCTGCGCACGCTGGAACATCAGGAACTTGTCGCCCAGCTCGGAGAACACCGACTTCTCGCCGGGGTTGTCCGTGGAGAGGAACGTGCGTGCGATGGCGCGGTTGCTGGCCATCGACTCCAGCAGGTACGCGGCCTGGCCCTGCGAGAGCCCGCGGTCCACCAGCTTCTCCAGCAGCGGTTCCACCTCGCCGTACGCCACCCGGCGCTCCGCGAGGTACAGCGGCTGAAGGACCATGTGAGCCAGCGGCTTAGCCACGATCGCGCCGTACGCGCGGCTGGAGGCGTTGGCCAACTTCTGCGCTGCCGAGCCCGAGCCCGCGAGGGTCGGTACCTGCATGGTGTGCACCAGGCCCTCCGGGTACACCTCGTGCGGGAGCCGGGCGAGGTCGTCCGGGGTCGGCTTCTCGCCGCGGGCCAGCTTCTCCAGCAGCGGACGGGACTCCTCCGAGAAGCGCACGATGGTCCGGCCGTCGTCGCGGGTCAGGGTGCCGCCCATGTGGTGCACGAGGTCGTCCACCGCCGTTTGCGCCGCCCGGCCAGCGGCCATCGTGCGTTCCGCCTCCGAGCTGGCCAGCTTGCCGTTCGGGAGGTACTGCATCCGCGCCGAGCTGGTGCGCATCGTCGCGCCAAGCTCGTGCTGGCCGTACAGGTACTGAACCAAGCCGTCCACGGTGCGGTACCGGGAGGCCTGGAGCAGCGGGTCCACCGAGGCCTCGTCGGCGATGCGCGTCACCTCGGCCTGCGCCTGGTCCAGCTCGTCCTGCTTCGGGCCGAACCGGACCGTCACCTTGCCGGTGGTCTCGTCGGTCTCCTTGACCCGGTACTTGCGCAGCTGGGCCGTGACCTTCGCGCGCCCCGGACCGTGCAGCGCGTCTCGCTGGGCGATCAGCTTCGCCACGTCGGCAGCGGCGTCCAGGATCTCCTGGTGCTCGGCCAGCTGCGGGGCCACCCGCTCGTGGAACAGCACGCGGGCCAGCTTCTCCGAGGTGACGACGTCCAGGTTGGACGCGAACTCGCCGACCATCTTCGGCCGGGCAGCCTCGGTCCACTCGTCCAGCGCCCGCTGGGCGATCAGCCTCATGGCCAAGTTGTTCGTGGTGTCGCCGAACCGCTTGTCCAACTCGGCCGACCAAATCTGGTGGTTGACCTTCCCCTTGTCTCCCAGCCACTTGTAGGCGTTGACCAGCTTCGCCGGGCGCAGCGTGTAGCCGCGGCCCGCGGCCGAGAACACCTCCTGCCGAGCAGCCCGGTCGATGCGCTCCGAGGAGGTCACGTAGTTGTCGGCCGCCGAGCCAAGCTGCTTGAAGGCGTTCTCCGTGAACGCCACCGCGGTTTCCTCATCCAGGTAGCGAGACATGGGGGAGTCGGTGACGTCGCCGCCCTTGCGCTGGGCGCGCTCGGCGCGGATCTTGCGGACGTAGTCGATCGGCCCGGCCATCGCCAAGCGGGCCACTCCGAACGTGTTGGACGACGCCAGCCCGTTCAGGTCGACGCCTTCGGAGAGCCGGGTCAGCACGTCGGCCTGCGTGCGGTCGAAGCCGTTCTGCCCGAGCAGGATCCGCATGGTGGCCGCGTACTTCTCCGGGTTCGACCGGCGGGCCTGCTCCAAGACCTCCAAGTCCGTGGCGTTGAAGTTCTTCGCGCTGTTGGCCAGCCGGGCAAGGTCGTTGTCGTTGACGCGTCGAGTCAGGATGTCCGCCTTCACCGCGGCCCGCGCCTCGCGGTAGCCCTTCACCGCCTCCGGGTTGCGGACGGCGGCGAAGGCGAAGCCCTCGATCCCCTGCCGGGCGGCGTTCGCCCAGCTCGTGGTTTTGGTGGCCTTCCATGCCTGGTTCAGCGCGTTGCCCCACGGGCCGATCGTCCCCGTGACGGCGTTGAGCACCTTGCCGCGGTCAACGAGCGACCGGACCTCTCGCCAGTTCGGGAGCTTCAGGCCCTCGGACATCTGCCACGGGTGCACGCCCGCGGCCAGCCGGAACTCACCCACCCGGATGTTGTTGTTGTCCGGGGTGGTGTACCACTCGTGGCCGCCGGTCTTGTAGCCGTTGATCGCGCGGTCGGTGGGGATCAGGCCCTTGGTCAGCTGCTCCACCAGCTCCTGCGCTTCGGGGGTGTTGCGCAGGTTCATCGTGTTCAGGAAGCCCGAGACGGTGTTGCGCAGCATCGCGTACCGCTCGCCGGGGTTCGCGGCGGCGAACTGGCTCGTCACCATCTGCGCCTGGCGCTTCGGCATGAACTGGCTCACCAACTGTCCGAACACGACGGACGAGTTCGGGTCCACCGGGTTGATGACCTTGTCGGAGAACGTGCGCTCGAACGCGCGCCACCCGCGGGCGAACAGGTGGGAGATGCCCGTGGTGTAGTTCTGCCGCATCCAGTCCGCCCCCGCAGGCGACAGCAGCTGGTCGTACCGGCCGTGCAGGTCGGCCCCCACGCCGTCGTCAATGCCGACGGTCCAGTTGGTCTCTTCGAGCTGGCGCATCGCCGACTTGTCCCGACGCATCAGCAGATCCACACCGAACTTGCCGAGCTTGTTGCGCAGCGCGCCGTTCAGGGACAGCTGGCCAGGCATGAGCAGGCGGCCGTGGGTCAGCTCCCGGCCGGACGAGTACGCCTCGGCGAGGATGAACGCCGACATCTCGTCGGCGACCTTGGCGCGCTGCTGCGCACGAGCCTCACCCGTCAGGGTCTCGCCTGCGTCGTCGGTGAGGGTCCACAGCGGCTTGCCGTCGGCGGGCGCGTCGATCACCCACGGGGAGATGTTGCGGCCGTCCTTGGTGGCGCGGGCAGCCTCGTCGGCCGCGCGGTCGCCTTCCCGGATGGCCAGCTTGCCGATCGCGCCCGAGCGCATCCCGATCAGCGTGTCGAACGCTGGCCGCATGGACGGGTACTGCTTCGTCCAGGCGGCGTACTCCGCGCCTGCGGTGATCGCGTCCTCAGCCTTGCCGGACTGGTTCAGGCGGACGATCTGGTCGGCCTTCTCCATAGCCTGGTCGAACCGGTTGGCGACAGCGCCGACCGGCCGGAACTCGTCGTCGGTCGCCCTGATCGCGGTGGTGACGTCGTCGATGGACTGGGCGTTCACGCCGTACGCCCAGCGGCGGGTGAGCGCGTTGCCAGCGCCAGCCTCGGTGACCACGTTGGCCGTGCGCACCGCCTTGACGCCAGCACCAGCCACCACGAGCGGGTCCACGTACCAGTAGCCGACGAGGTCGCCGAGCGCGGCGGCGATCGTGCGCGAGGTCGAGCCCTGGCCGAACCAGTCGCCCGCCCGCTTCTCGGGCACGGACATCTCGACGAGGTTGCCGCCGAACGTCAGCTGGCTGTGGTCGGCCATCGCGCGCAGCAGCAGGCCAGCGTTCGGGTCCTTCTCCGCGCGGGAGAGCAGGTCTCGCGCGGGCGCGGACAGCGAGTCGCCCGCTCGGGCGAGGTCGTTCAGCGCGCCGGACGACACGATCTCGCGGGCCGCGTCCACGTCGACAGGGCGGAACCGTGTGTCGGCCTTCAGCTTCTCGACGGCGTTGTCGGACACCGGGCTGCGCTTGTTGCCCATCGACTGGAAGTAGTAGGCGTACCGGCTCGTGAAGCTGTCCGGGTTGTACCCGGCCGACCGCATGTCGGTCTGCTGCTGTGAGGAGACCGAGGAAACCCCGGCGATCTTCCCGGCACCCTCGAAGGTGTTGACCACGCCCGAGATCGCGCCGATACCCGCCATGAGCGGGTTACCGCGGTTCATCATCGCGGTGCGGTCCAAGAACTTGTCGAGCCCGTTGTCTGTGGCGTAGCCCGCCTGGGCGGTAGCGGTCAGCGGGCTGGCGATCTTGTTCAGCCCCTCCAGCAGGCTTTCGCCAGCGGTCTTGATGCCCGAGCCGACGGCCGATACCCCGGCCGCCGTAGCGCTGGCCACCTGCTTCACCCCGCGGCCGAGCATCGCCCACACCCCGGAGTCCTCTTCCGGCTTCGGCTCGGGCGTGGTGATCGCGGTCTTGACCTCGTCGGCCTTCGCCAGCTCGGGGGTCAGCGACTTGGTGCCGTACCCGGCCCCGGCCGCGATGTCCTTTATGGCCACCTGCTTGCTTGCCGAGTAGCCCTGGAACGCGCGCAGCGCCAGAGCGCTCGGCATGGCCGAGTTCACCAGAGCCTGAGCGATCTCGGGTTCATCCGGGAACGCTCCGGCGTACCGGATCGCGGTCGCCGTGCGGATGCGCTGATCGGTGACCGGCGCTTGCGCAGCCTGCACGAGCTGGTCCGGGTTCGAGACTTTCTGCCACCAGTACTTCGCTGCCACGTCTCAGAGTCCTTGGCTCGAAAGGAGGTTGGCCAACCAGGCGACCGACCCCGACGGGTCGCTACCGGCGTACTCGCGCAGCTGGTCCGACGTCGCGTACGCGCGCGGCGCGAGCGGCCCGCCAGCCAGCGTGTTGGGCCCCGCGCCCGATGGGGCTCCCGCGGTGATCGGCTCGTCCGGCCGCTGGCTGGCAGCGAACAGACCCACGGGGGGCTCGGACGGCTGCGCCAGCGGCGACGGCCCCGCGGACGGCTCAGGCATCCGCGGGTTGGGGGTCGGCCGCTGCTCCGCGAGCGGCGCCCCTTTCTGCTGCTGCTCGTACGCGGTGGCCTCGCCGTACTGCGGGTCAGGCAGCGCGCGGATCGGCTGGCCGCCCGTGTCGGTGCGGCGCGACAGCGCGCCCGGACCCGAGACCTGCGCGGGGGAACTCACTCGGCACCACCCTCAGGCATCCCGAAGCCGAGCCTAGGCCGCGGTGCGACGGCCGCCACCAACTTCTCGGTGAGAGCTTCCGCGCCGCGCGCGAGCGCCAGCAGCTCGGCCTTCGTGTACTCGCCGTCGCTCTTGATCGTGACGCTGCCGCGTCCGTTGGCAATCACTTCGATCTTCACGGCTTACCCCTGTCCGATCGCACGCTTCCGGAGTACGGCCGCGGACATCCGCGGGTCGCCCTGGCCACGCAGCTCGGCCATCAAGGCGGAAATGGCGGGCATCCCGCCGGGCGGCATCCCGGCCTGGCCGGGAGGAACACCCTGGAGTCGACCCGACTCGTCCACGCCGGGCGGCAGTTCGCCGCCGGGAGGGCCCTGCGGCGCGGGCGGTGCGGCGGCCGGGTCGGGCTTGGGCGGGGTCAACGCGGTCTCGATGGCCTCGGCCAGACCCTTGCCCTTGCGCCGCAGCTCGATCGCCTTGGCCGCGCCGAGCACGATCGGCAGCGGGTCCTGGCCCTGCATGGTCATCGCACCGAGGGACTGCAAGAGGGTCTTGAACCCCTCTTTGAGCGAGTCCTCAAGCTGTTCGCGGTCGACTACACGCTGTTCTTCCTCTGCGTCAACTTCAAAGGGGAGCTGCCTGCGGAAAGTGTCCCGCGAGATCACTGCGTCGCCTCGAAGTTGAAGCATACCGACCATCGCTTGGGCCGGGGTCATGCCAGCTGCGAACCCGTAGGAAACCTTGCAGCTCCACGAATCCCCGATGTCGCGGCCGGGAATGTACGTGATCTCGAAGGGGCGGCCGGACAGGTGGCCGTCGATCTTCTTCGGCGTGTTCGGCCAGAACACCACGTCCGTTTCGAAGCACAAGCTGGTGGCGTCCTCCAGCGCTGCGGTGAACACCAGCTGCGCCGTGCTGATCTGCGTTTCCAGCGTGCCCTGCAAGGCCTGCACGCCCTTGCCGGTGACGATGTTGCCCTGCACCCCGCCGGTCCGGGAGTCCGGGTAGCGGGCCCCGGTCTTCATTTCCTCGTCCAGAGCGGACTGGATCAGGAAGACCTCACGGTCGATCGGCAGTCGAACGCGCCCGATCTTCTCCGGGTTCTGGCTGCGCATCACGGCGTGCGCGCCGAGCGACACATTCTGGACGTCGTCCGGCATCGTCCACGGCGCGTTAACCGCCTGCTCGGCGGCCGACATCATGTAGGTGGCCATGATCGCGCGGGCCAGCTGCACCCACACCACGTCGTCGTACTGGCCGCGGGGCCGCTCCTCCAGGCTCGGCCGCTCGGCGATGATGATCGGCACGCGGGACAGCCGGTTCGGCACGTTCACCAGCACCGCGTAGTTGCACTCGGGCAGGTAGATCACCGTGCGGTGGCGGTCCGAGTAGCGGACCATCTCGATCAGGTCGTTGTGGGGTCGCTCGGCGACACCGCCGTGCGGGCACATGATCTGCTGGCGCAGCTCGGGGTACCGCGCGGCCAGCGCGCCCGCGCGGGCGCGGGTGACCTTCGCGAACTGCTGGACTCGCTTCCACCGGTCCAGCTCGTAGTACACGCCGAACGGCGACTCCACCCGGATCTTCGGGCCGCCCGCCTCGAAGTCGGGTTCCACCATGAGCACGCCGAAGCTGTACGAGTTCCAGCTGTCGGCGAGGTCCACCATCTGCTGCGCCAGTCGGCTCGTCGTCCAGTACGACGAGCCGATCTTGTTCTTCTTCCCCGCGCGAGACTCGTCGGCCAGCGTCGTCATGTTGCCGCTGGCGCACGCCAGCGACGGCAGGCCCGCGCACATCTCTGCGGTGTCCCGCGCCGCGGTCTCCACCAGGTTGGCCACGGTGGAGTGCTGGAGGTCGTCCACGAAGCCGTCCGGGAACAGCTCGTTGATGTGGCCCGCGCGCACGCGGCGCACGTTCGCGATGTTCGAGTCGCGGTCGATGACCTCCGGCGCGTACCGCATCTCGCGCACGCGCTGGTCGATCGCCTGGATTTCAGACAGCATGGACTAGCCCCGCTCGGTGTAGTTCTTCCCACGGCACGGTTTGGCGGCCCTTCACGGCACCGCGAGTGGTCCAGCGCGAAGGCAGGTGCGTCACCTCGGACTGTCCGCCGCGCAGGTAGTTCCGGGCTCCCAGCTCGGCGAACCACAAGGCCATCACCAAGTCCTGCACGAGCTTCTTCGCGTTCGGCTCCCACGCGGTCAGCTGCTCGCACAGCTCGTGCACGTGGCGGTTTTGCGTCTTGCTCGGCAGGTCGATCAGGCCCTTGCCGTTCGGCTTCGGTGCCAACTTCCCGTTGATGTCGTCCACACAGGACAGAAAGAGGGGGACCAAGGTCCCCTCCACGCCCATGTTTGGGTCCCACTTGTTGCCGCGGGTCTCGTGCTCGACGACCTTCCCGCCGTGCGCGTTCACGAAGTCCCGGATCTCCGGAAGCTGCGAGATGAACTGCTGGACGGCGTTCTTCTCGATCCGCCATTCGTTGACGTGGTACTTCGTCTGCCAGGCCTTCAGCTGCGGGATCGTGTGGCGGGACGTCACGCCCTTCTTGTTGTAGACGTCCAGCACGAAGCGGCGACGGGTTAGCTTGTCGACGGCGTAGACGATCATGGCGTTGCGGCCCGCCGAGCTGGCGGGGTCCCACGAGCCGATCACGTACAGCCCGTCCATGCCGCGGTCGCGGTGGCCCGGCACGCCGGGCTGCATCGGGCAGGAGAACCGCCTGGTGTTCACCGCGGCGCTGACCGCCTCCACCGGGAACACTGCGTGCTCCGAGACGTCGCGCTGCTGGTAGACGAACGTGAACCGCCTCGGGTCCGTCATGGCGGCCTTGGCCTTGGCGATGGCGCGCGGCGGCAGCCGCTCGGGCCACAGGACCACCCACTCCGAAGAGTGCGCGGTCTCGTTCTCCAGGATCGCGGGCTGGCTGAAGTACGTGTAGAACGGTTGGCCCTCTTCGTCCTGCGCGGTGTCGCGCAGCCACCGGTAGATGTCCATCGTGCCGACGCGCGTCCCGAGCACCAGCAGCTCACCGTGCGCCTTGTCCAGGCGCGAGTACACGTCCTGGCCGATCCAGTCGGCGTGTGCCTCGTACTGGTTGGCCGTCGAGATGTCTTCGATGTCGTCCAGGAGGATCTTGTCGAAGCGGGCCCCGTAGATGTGGCCGCCGACGCCCAGCGCTTCGATCGTCGGGTCCTTCTCCGCTTGCTCTCGGCCGCGGATGTAGATCAGGTTCTCCCGCCACGCCAAGCCGTCCGACTTGTCCTCGGACTTCCAGCCGCCTTCGGGCGCGAACGCCGCGTGCAGCTCGGGGAACAAGCTCGGGTTGCTGAGGTAGAACTTAATCTGGCTCAAGAATTTCTTTGCCATGCTCTGCGACTTCGAGATGATCGCGATTCGAATGTCCGGGTTCTGGACGATCGACCACAGCACGTACTGGACCGTCCACACCGTGCTCTTGGCGTGGTCGGGCGGGAAATTGATGATCATCGAACGGCAGTCGTCGTCAGCGTCACCCGACCCGCGCTGGTAGATCATGCCGTCGCGCAGGTCCCGTGGGGGCCGACCCTCCAGGACGTCCCACGCCCGCATGTGGTGGTGCGGCAGCGGGCGCTTCAGGTACTTCGCGCAGAACTCCGGGAACGGCGGGCAGGTCTGCTTGACCCGCTTCCCCTCCGACGCCGCGGCGCGCACCCGGTCCACCGCGGCCTTGAACTCCGGGTCTTCCTTGCGCCAGCTGCGGTACGTCTCCTCCGAGCGGTTGACCTTGAGCATGGCTTCGCGGACCTTCGCCCCGCCAGCGAGCTGGTCCAGGACGATGGCCTTCGCGTCAGCGATGTCGATCAGCTTGGCCACGCTGCTGCCCCCACTTAGAAGTGGGACCCCGGCGGTTTACGAAGCCGCCGGGGTCCTCAGTGCTCGAAACCCCGAGCTAGGGAGTGCCGGTCTCATCCGGCTTGCGCCGCAGAGGAGCATTGCTCACTCGCGCACAGGATCAATTGTAGAAACCCGCCGAAGGGGCGGGTCCAGGTCGGAAAATTGGCCGTCACCAGTTACGAGGAGCGGCCTTCGTGGAGCGACGAGCGGCCTGCGCTGATCCGGTATCAGGCCTGATACGACAAATGGGCCCCGCAGGGCCCATAATTGAAAACATATTTCTGCTTAAACCTGGCAGGCAGTTCAGTGGGGGCCTGCGGCCCCGCTGTCTGGCAGTGAGTGGGGGCCTCGCTTCGCTCGGAGAGGCCCCCCTACCCCCCATGAGGAAGTGTACGGAGGCCCCGAAGGGCCGCCCCCACTCCCGAGACCGTTGCTAATCCGTGACCTGCCGACGGATGTTTGCCTGGTGCTGGTGAAGCGCTGCGTCGATCACCTCCGGATCGACCTCGAAGTGCATGGCCAGCTGGAGCCTCGTCGGGGAAAGGCTGCCGTGCGGGTAGTCCGGGAGCGACGCGGCGATCACGTCGGCGATCTGCTGGGCGGGCGGGCGGCCGTCGGCCGGGTTCAACTTAGGCATCACCCATTCAGTCTACTCGCGGTGCTCGGTTCGAGGCTGCGGAACGTTGGGTCGAGCGAGTTGGACAACGTCGCCGTGACAGGCGACTCCGGGTTCCCCACCGTGCCGTGGGCAGGCTGCTCCAAGCCGGGGGTACCTCACACCACCCACCCCACGAAAACCCCCCACCCCATAGCGGGACCCCCCACCCCATCTACCCACCACCTCAGGGACCCCTCATCCACCGGGGGTGCTGGACATTTGTGTACGCAGAGTTACATATATATCACTCTCTACATAACAATCACCGGGGTCTGCCCCGCCCCTGCCCGGCCGGGCCCGCGCGCGGCTCTGAATCGTGCTGACCTGTTCTTTTATAGCTTGTCAACGATCATCCTCCCCCCACCCCCAACCCCCATCACCCCTACCTACCCCATGTCCAGTAGTACATATGGACTCATACATGGGATGACAGGATGTTCGGCCCGTGTCAAGCGGAGCTGCGTCCGCTTAGCCGGACGGATAGGTAGTCACCCAACCTGTTGCCTCTTGCTCGCTCATCGGGTAGTCGCGCGAGCGCGGTTCCTCTCCAGTCGGGGGACAACATGGTTCACCCCAACGTTCACTCGTTTGGAGTATTGAACTTCAATGTTGGGGAGAGCAATGTTGTCGCTGTCAGGTTGAGCCAGCGAGCGAGGGAGGCAGGGTGGAGCACCACCGGGTCAGGCGGGTGTGGCCGGATGGGGAGCGTGCGACGTTCTCGATCCACACGGAAAACGTGGGTGAGGCGCAGCGGTTCGTGGAGTCCTGCAACGCCCACATCGAAGGAACGTTCGAGTTGGTGGTGCCACGTGGTTAGCCACGCACTGGAGCTGTCGGACCTGACGGAGGTGTGGCCAGCCGTGGACCTGGACCCGGAGCCGGGTCGCTGTCGCCACGGCAACCGGGTGGGTAGTGCGTCGGGTGGCGAATACCTCTGCGGTCTGTGCGAGGACGGCTACTGATCGGTCTGTTGCTGGTGGGGCACGGCTTGTCCGTGCCTGCGCCAGGAATAGCCGAACGGGTGAGAGGTGCAACGTGGGTGAGCTGATCAAGGAAATGCGTCAGTGGCTGAAGCGGGTCGACTGGGACCACGCGCTACAGGAAAGCGCATCCGAACTCGCGGTACTGCGGGCAGTGGAGCGAATGTACACCGGGGGTGTGCGGCAGTTCGCTTCGGATTCGGCGGGCAAGTGGGCGCGTGAGTTCGGTTGGGAACCGGCTTCCCAACTCTAATCGTCGCGTGATGTTTGGGTGCGGATGAATTCCGCACCTATTCACCAAATGACTGATTAGTAATTGCAATTCAATGCACGGGTGAGGTGTATCCAAATGACGGTAAAGAAGTACGTGCTTGACACGTACACCACGGTCTACGGCGATTGGCCGGAGGGTCGGGACGAACCGGAGGTGTTGGACAGCTCGGAGGGTACCGAGGTGTTTACCCACCTGTCCGAAGTGGCGGAGTGGCTGGACATCAAGGGGTTGACGTCGCCTAGCGAGTCTCCCCGGTTCGGCGGACAGACGTGGCTGTCGCTGGCAGACGGCACCCAGGTGCACGGGTCGCATGGGCACTACACGGGGAAGACCGAAGCGGTGACGGCGCACAACGCGACCGGATTCACCGAACGCGAATGGGTGTCGGTGCTGAACCGCGTCACGTACGGGTCCGGCTACCGCACGTTCACGACCTGGTCACGCTGGCGCGTGACGTACTTCGGTGCGAAGGGAACGGGTACCGCGCACCACGTGGAGAACCCTGCCCGTGTCGTGACGTTCCGAGTGGTGGATGACTGGCTTGTCCTGTTCCGCACGGAAGACGCCGTGCCGCACCACCTGATCAGCTCCGTTCAGAAGTGGGTGACGGACCACGCCTGATTCGTCCCGCTGACGGTAGGGCACGGCGTAGCCGTGCCTGTCCGTGAACTGACGAATCACTGGGTGAGCAGCACAACGCAAGGGTGAGGTATCGCAGTGGAGTTCAAGACTGCTACGGCAGACGAGTGCCTGAACACGATCAAGGGGTTGCCGTTCGTGCGAGTGCGGACGTACGCCACCGACGACCACGGGTCGCACAAGGCGTTGCAGCTGGTGTCATACGGGGACTACCACGGCACCGACTCGGACGCGGCGAACTACCGGGAGCTGATCGCGCGGCACGGCGAGGTGTTCTACACCTCGGAGCGTGGGCACGGTGAGCGGTCGCTCCTGATCTTGAACGACCGGGGTGTGTCCCCGTTCGCGGCGGCGCTGGACAACTCGGACGCGCTGGACAAGCTGCGCGTGCTGGCGGCAGAGCTGTCCAGGCTTGAGGACTACCCGCTCCTGTCGGAGGCGCAGCAGAGCAAGTACGTGGACGAACTTGCTGACGCAGCGTGGGAGGAGTGGTTGAAGTACGAGGTGCGTGGTGAGTTGCAGTTGCTCGACTCCACGTACGAGGACTGGGAAGACGCTACCCCGGCTGGCGGTGGCGACGTTGAAACCGAGTTCCGCGAGGCCTACTACGCGTACAGCGGTAACGAGTGGGTGTGCGAGACGGCCACGTCGGTGGTCAACACCCGTCACGAGGAAGCCGTGAGCTACGCCGCGCGGACCGTGTTCGGCTGGGACGTCTGACCCCTTCGGTTCAGGGTGGCGTCCGTCTGTAGTGGACGGACGCGCGCTCTGTCCGAACGGTTCGGACGGGTGAGGAGTACGTCATGGGTGAGAGCACGTTGCTGCGGCGCGTCGACTCGGCCAAGTTGGACGACGGGCGGGTCGTCTCGATCCACGAGCGGGAGACGAGCCACGACATGTACGTGGTGGTGACGGACGCGAACAGCGACCTGCCCGCCGACCTGTTCGAGTTCCCGGATGAGGAGTCCGCACAGGAGTTCTTCGCCAACCTCGTGGCCGAGGGCTGATCGGCATGGCGCAGGGCAAGGCAGTCAAGGGCGAGACGTTCGAGGCGTGGACCGACGACGCCGGGGTGTGGCACGCGACGGTGCGACTCCCGGAAGGGGGCTACACCCCGGAGAAGCTGGCCGAGGAGTTGACCCGGCTGCGTGACCGGTCGCGGCGGGTCATCCGGAAGGAGATCGGCAAGCGGGGTGGCACGGGGATGGGGCACCGCTCTCGGCTGGCGGTGGCGGACATGTTCCACGCGCCCGGCGGTCGGGCCACGACGCTGACGTTCGGGGAGCAGCAGAGCTGAGCCGTTCGGTTCGGGTGGGGTTCGTTGCGCTGCAACGAACCGACGCCCAATCCACATGACTCGGAGGTGCGACGTGGACAAGACGTTGGTTGAACTGCTGCGGTTGAGCAGGCAGTGGCTGATGGAGCGGGACTCGGACAAGGCACCGGAGATCGCCGAAGGGATGGCGCAGCGGTTCGCCGAGCTGGACAGGGTGTTGCGTGAGGGCGGCAACCTGCCGGACGTGTGGGCGCAGCCGCTTCGGGCCCGGCTGAACGAGGCAGCGGAGCAGGCGGACGGTATCGCCGCTGCCCTGGCGCACCCGCAGAACGGCGCGGTGCAGCGGGGTATGGCGCGGACCTACCGCCACGTGATCAAGCTCTTGGGATTGGGGAAGTGATGCGCAAGCTGCTGATCATCGCCGTTGCCGTGCTCGGCACCGGGCTGCTGTCCGGGTGTGAGGGGGACGGCGGCGTGGAGTCGACGTCCACTGTGGACTCGGCTGTCCGGCTGGTCGACCCGCCCCGCAACGGGGCACGCCCGACCCCAGCAGAGGACGACCCGGACTGGGACTGCACGTTGCACGGCAACAGGATCTGTAACCCGTGGCCGGGTCACGTCAACGGGTGGGGCGTCGGGCTGTGACCGGGCCGGACGTGCCCGGCTGGTACGCCGGGGTGGTGCTGGCAGTGGCGGTCACCGCTGCGGTGGCGGTGTACGTCGTGTTCGGCGTGGCCTTGAAGCTCGGCCTGATCTGACAGGGACGCAAGGCAGAGCGCACGACGTGCGCTCTGAGAACCAGTGGGACAGCGGGAGCGGGTGGAGTTGGATGGGTGAGCTGTCGTTGGCCGTGCGCGTGGCCAAGGGGGCTGCGCTGCTCGACGTGAAGGTGCCGGGCTGGCACAAGCGGATCGACACGGACAGGCTGGAGCAGGGGTCGGACGACGACGACCTGTTCGGCCAGCTGTTCGAGGGCGCGGACTACTACGAGGTGCGGACGGACCTAGTCGGGCCGGGTGCTGCCCCGCGTACCGGTTCCCCCACTGCGCAGGCCCACGGGTTCGAGTGCTCGATCTACCGGGGCGACGTGTACGAGTACGACCGCCTCACCGACGAGTGGCGTCGCATCATCAAGGCCCGCTGTGCGCAGGGGATTCCGCTGGGCGCAGGGGGTTCCGGCGTGAGCGCCGTCGAGCCGCTGTCCTACGAGCGGGCGCAGCAGCTGGCGCGCGAGGTGGTGGCCGAGCACGGGGCGGACTACGTGTACGTGAAGCAGCCGAACGGAGACTTCGACTGCGAGGACCGGCCTGTGCTGTCCTGCTTCTACGTGGTGGACGACGCACCGTCGTGCTTGGTGGCTCACGTGCTGCACCGCCACGGCGTACCGCTCGACGCGTTCGACGGGTACGAGCACGAGAACGCGAAGGACGTGGTCCCTGCCCTGGTGGACTCCGATGCTGCTGCTGTGCTGTTCCTCAACACCGCGCAGAAGGAACAGGACGAGGGCATCCCGTGGGGGCGGGCGCTGGACATCGCTGCTTGCGTGGTCGCCGGGCGGGCGGCGCTGTCATGATCGCGCATCGGGCGCTCGACAGGCTGTTCCAGCACGTGTTGTGCGCACCCGTGACCGAACCCAGCAGGGTGTTCGAGGGCGTGTTGCCGCACATGTACGCGTACGTGCCGCTGGCCGATCCGCTGCAAGACCTCAGCTCCCCGGTGTACGAGCAGCTGAGCGTGGTGCGGCACTACATCGCGCAGTCCGACCTGTTCGATCTGCTGATCAGGATGCGGGGCAGGCAGGTGCACGTGATGGTGCCCGCTCACATCCCGCTGGGCGAGGCGACGCTGTTGCTGCACAGCGCGTTCCGGACCACGTTCGGGGACCTGGCCGAGCCCATCCCGAAAGCCACGCTCGGGTTCGACTTCGGCGAAACGGTGGGGGACATCGCTGGCGTTGCCCACGTCAACCCCGGCCTGATCGAAAGCCTGTACGTGCAGCAGTCGCAGCCCCCATTGCTGAGTAAGGGTAAGGGCAAGGACTGGAGGGACACCCGTGCAGTGCTGAGTAGGGCCGTGCCCGCGTTGACCTCCGCCAAGGCCACGTGCCCAGCGTGCCCGCCATGCGACCGACTTCACGGCTACGCCTTCCACTGCGTGCCGTGCCAGCACGTCGGTGTGCCGCTGGCGCAGGTGATCATCCACCTCAACGACCACCACAGGTGGGCTCGTGCTGCGCCCGAAGCGCAGCCGGGGGACCCGAATACCGCCGACTGGTTGGAGGAATACGCGGCAGCTAACGGGATTGACCTGCGATTCAAGATGCCTGACGAAAGTGAGATGACGAAGTGAGCGACACCATCACCGCGGACCCGGTCCGCAAGCTGGCCGAGACCATCACGCCCGAGCAGCTGGAGGCGGCGACCCGCACCCTCTCCCTGCCGGAGGCGATGCGGTTGGGTGCGAGCGTCACCACGCAGGCCTTCGACTGGGGCCACGGTGACCAGGTCTGCATCCTGACCGCCGGGCGCATCGGTGCCCAGGTGGCGGGTTACTGCGAGTAGATCGGGAGCGCTGGAGGTAGGCCTCTTGCCCGTTCGAGCCGGGCCAGCGCACGACAAGCATGGGACAGCAGGAAAGGGCAGGTGCGGGATGCCGGTCAACGTGTGGCTGGGCACGCTGGAGCTGGGCGACGTGTTCCACGACGAGAACGCGCCGTTCGAGCAGCGGCGGGACGAGATCGTGAAGCGGATCAAGGCGGCCGACTGGTACGAGCCGGAGGACGACGGGTTGAGCTGCGTGCTCGACGACTTGGCGGCCTCGCCGGACGTGGAGGCCTTCGACCACAGCTGGGAGGAGTTCTACTACTGGGCGGACGCCGCCCGGATCTGGGTCGAGACGATCAAGGCTTGCTCGTGCTGAGCGAGCAGGACCAGGCCGACCTGGACCGGGTGCAGGTGCTCATCCACGGGGTGCTCGACCGTAGCGGGAGCACACTCACCCTGCCCGTGGTCAGCCTCCTGACGCAGGCAGCGAACGACGTCCGGATCGCCACGAGCTACGCAGCAGCGGGGACATGACCCGAACCGAATGGGTGTGATGACTCCCCAAGGGCGAGGTGTTCGGTCTACCCTGCTCGCATGGATGAGGAGACGTCGGCCAGGAAATGGGCCCTGGCCCAAGCTCACGCGTGCGGCCAGCTCGCGCGGGAAGCGGCAGCAGCCGCGAGCGCCTGGGAGAAGCTGGCGAAGGAGCAACCCGCCCAGTCGCACGATCTCGACGCGCTCACCATCGGCCGGGTGTTTCGACACCTGGCCCGTCGACTACGCGAGATGCAGGAGGAAGCCGTCGGTGAAAACTCCCACGGAAGCACGTCCGACACGGCCGACCCCGCCGAAGCGGGACACATCGGCATCGGTGCTGCGCCCGCTCTGGTCGCTGACCTGGTCGGCGGTCGGCCTGATGGCGAGGCTGGGCGGTAGCCTGCCCCGCCGGTAGACCTCGGCGCTGCGGTCCTCGCCCGCTTCAGCGCCTGCATGGAACAGCCCCCGGAACCTACCCGCACCGGGGGCTGTTTCGTGTCCGTCTACTTGAGCCGGTCGTCCTTGACCGCAGTCAGGAACGCCCCGAGCTTGGCGCGGCTGACCCGCAACGCCGGACCGGCAGGGTTCTTGCTGTCCCGCACGGCGTCGAGCGTGCCGCGGACCTCCACGCAGTCGTTCTGGTTCGCGCTGTAGCTGCTCTTGCGCCAGTTGCTCATGTTCGCCTCGCTGTGTTGATCAGTGCCAGAGTGTCGTCAGGTGAGAGTGCGCGGCGTACGGCCTCGTCAAACAGCAGATCGTACTGTCGTACGTCGTCTTCACCTCGCACCCACACGCCACCTCCTGGATGCTCCAGGTAGACCGCCGGGCCGTCGCCCTTGCCGGGGTACCCGAATCGCGTCATCGGCCCTGCCATCGTGCCGTAGATCCCAGCTCGAAACGGCATGACCTGGATCTCCACGTTCGGCCGTGCCGCGAGGTCGACCAGGTGGGCCAGCTGCCCCTCGCCCACGTCTCCGAGGGCCACCACTCGGCGGATCACGGCTTCATCCAAGATCGCGTGCAGTTGCAGCGGGTTGGAGTCGGCGAACAAGCGGCGCTGCCGCTTCATGCGGGAGGCCACCGCTTCGCTGGCGGGCACCGTCGGGTCTCCGATGCGGTGCGGCGCGCTGTGAATCAGCGTCGCGTACGCCTCGGTCTGCGCCAGGCCTGGGACGGCGGAGGTGCTGAGCGTGCGCACCGTGTCAGCGTCAGCCTCGGCGCGCAGGAAGCTGCGCATGTGAGGCACGACGCCAGCGGAGCGGATGCGCTTGGTCCCGCCGCGTGCCTTCGCCGCGGCTTCCAGCACCCTGGCTCGGTCGCCCGCGGTGGCGGCGAACAGGTTGAGCATCGTCTCCAGATCGAGATCCGACGGCACCGCCTTGCCGGTCTCGTACCTGCTGATCGTGGTCGGCGTGTAGCTGAGAGTGCGTGCGACGTCGACTCCGAAGAGTCCCGCCCGCTGCCGCAGCTCGACAAGCAGTGTCCCGAGGGCACGCTTCGCAGGGGTGACGACGGCAGGCATGGGCATGATCGTAGACTTCCTGGTCCGAGGGGTAATGACTCCTGTAAAACACCCGTCCGGGTGCTGGTAAACCTGTCATGACTCCCTTACGGTATCCCCATGGCAACGGACGGAGAGCGTCATGTGGGGCGTATGGGCAGTGATCGGGATCGTTGGCACGGTGTGCGTGGTGTCGGTCTTCATGGTGGGTTTCCTCGTCGGCCGCGAGACCAGGCCGACGAGGGTGGGGAAGCACAGCAGCCCGACGGCGGCGGATCGACGGCGGGTGATCCTCGATCAGTCATCGGGGGCGCGGAAGGTAACCCGAGTGGACCCCGCCTGCCTGTCGGCGGGATCGCCTGGAGGCACGACAGCCAGACGACCACCCACGCATTCGACCCCGCGCTCATCGACAGCGACACGGGAGCGCCCCTACGTACGCTCTGCGGGACCGTCGTCCGCCGTGAGCTGCTGACCAGTCCAATCATGCCGTTCTGCACGAAGTGCGGGCAGTACATCGAAGACGCCGTGCCGCCCACCAGCGGCACGTTCGGCGACCGATGAACCCGCTCAGCTATTGGAACCCGATGGCGACAGCCCCGGTCGAGAAGCCGGAGGGCTGCATCTGCCGGTACAAGCCAGTGTGGGGTGACCTCCCGTCCAGACGGTCGCCGAACCTGAACTGCCCTGTCCACGAGGGGAAGAAGTGAACGCCACCGAGCCGCCGCGCAAGCCACCGGTCTGCACCTGCACCAGGGGGCGCACGTTCGGCGGGGACCTCGAACCCTTGCGCACCCCTGACCCAAAGTGCCCGGTACACAACGGATCTTGAGCCCCCTGCAAGGGGCTCTGCGGGTTCCCACGCTGAGGCACGGCAGCGGGAACCGCGGAGCAGGGCCCTCTGGTCCCGTTCACACCCAGAGGGTTCTGCTCCGCACACAAACGAGGGCGGCTTGAGTAACCGCCCGGTGTCCCGCCGTAAGAGCAGGGACACGGAAGCCCCCGGCGGGCGTGGGTGTGCGCCGGGGGCTTCCCGCTGTGCAGGGTCAGGCGTCGAGCTGGTATAGACCTTCGTCGTACATGGCCAAGGCGATGATCGCGTACACCGCCCGATCCAGGAATGTGTCCCGAATGGACTCGTAGTTCGGCTCCCGCCCCGGCTGGAGCAGCTGGCGCAAGCGGGACTGCTTCGTCCCGATCAGCACCTCCACCGACAGGCCGGGGGCCTGGCCCACCTGGCGGGAGGAGTCCTTGAAGTTCTCCCACGGGTCCTGGTTGCCGGTGTAGTCCGCCCGCTTCCGGCGGTTGAGACCGATGATCTCCTCCACCACCCGATCAAACGGGTCCTGCACCGTCAGGATGTCCGCCACCTCAGACCACCTCCACGGAGAACGCGATGCCCACCAGGCGGTCGGCCTCGTCGTGGTTGAACGAGATCGTGGCGGCCCCGGCCTTGATGGCGTCCTTCACGAAGTCCTGGAGGTCGACGGCGGGCACCACCCCGTCGGTGACGGGCATCAAGCCGGACACCTCGGTCCGCATGCGGTACTTCTTCGCTTCGACGGGCTGCGCACCCGCCCCTTCCTTGGCCATTCCCGCTGTCCCTTCAGTACCGTGTGCCGTCGACAACGAAGCCGCGGTGATGAACGTGCACGTACTCGGCGAAGGTCTTGTTGTCCTTGCCGATGTGGAGCAGGCCGAACCCGTTCGTCCATCCCGAGGGGGCCGTGAGGTACGAGGCCTTGGCCGGGTCCATGAAGCACCCGACCTCCATCCCGTACGTGGTGGAGATCCAGCCCTGGCGCACAGGGACGATGCCGCCCCGGTGGGTGTGTCCGCACACCACGGACTTCCCGTGCCGGGTGGCCAGCAGCGCGGCCGTCTGCCCGCCGATCTGGGACTGGCCGCCTTCGTCGCCGTGCTTGATCAGCCAGCCCGGCGCAACCGCGGTATCGCCGTAGCAGTACCGCACGCCGTGCTCGTCCAGGTTCAGCTGCCGCTCGATGGTGAGGTCCCGCAGCCCGTGCACGGCAGCACCCTTGGTGCGCAGCCACTTCGACAGGCGGTCGGCGTGGTTGCTGCGTTGCATGATGAACTCTGCATCGCCGATCGCAGCCCGGATCTTGGTCAGCCACGCCGAGGCCCGGTCGAACTCGTCCTGCAACCCGCCGCTGTACTCGCCGACCGAGCCGGACACCCAGCGACCGAGAGCCGTGCAGTCCACGAAGTCGCCGACGCTGGCGACCTTGTCCGGCTTGTACTCGGCGAGGAACCCGACGAACTTCTTCATCAGCTCGACGTCCTCGAACGGGACCTGCACATCCGGCAGGATCACGATCGACTTCACGGCACGTCCTCCCACTGTCCGAACGGACGGCGCTGGATCTTGTACTCGAAGCCGAGGTCGGCCAGCTTCGTCCAGTACTCGCGCCGCGAGTCGTCCGCAGGGATGCCGGGGCGGTCCAGCATCCGCTTCGCCTGCTCGATCCGGTAGCCGTCTTCCCGCATCTCCCGGCGGAGCACACCGCGTGCCCCGCCGATCGTGCGGTACGCCCGGCCACCGCCACGGTAGGTGTGGACCTGCTTCCACTCCGCACCGTCCACCCTGGCCCGTTTGACCGGGCGGTACTCGTACTCGTCGGTCACTGCGAGCACACCCGCGCGGTGAACGTCGGGGCCGTGCCCCCGGTGAACGTTCCGAGCACGACCCGCAGGTACCGGACCGGCTTGTCCACCGCGTGCTGCATGTCCCCGGTGGCGGAGGTGGTGGTGGCCAGGGTGACCCAGTTCGTGCCGTCCAAGGAACCCTGGAGCGTGGCGGACACGGTCGGACCGCCGGTCACCACGGTCTGCATGGTGTGGTTGGACCGGGCAGTGCCCAGGTCGATGGTGATGCTGGTCGACGTAACCGCGACCGCGGCCAGAGCGGTGACCACGTCCGTACCGCTGCTCGCAGGCAGCGGGTTGGAGTCGGACACGATCCTGCCGCTTCTGGTGGACAGGTCAGTCTGCATTCCCTCTGCCCCTTCAGTCCTGGACCACGAAGACGAAGCCGTGCGGCTCGTCCTCCAGGCTCGACGTGTACAGGTAGCCGCCGACGATGTGCTTGCCCTCGGCCTGAAGCTGCTCCATCACCACGGTTGCCCGGCGGATGGCCTGGCTGGCGCTCTGCCCCGTGGAGTAGTGCGCCACGGTCCCCGCCAGCGGGTAGCTGTTGTTCGCCACGGTCACGACTTAACGGCAGTGGCAACGGAGTTCTCCCCAACTTCGGGTTCCGGCTCGATGACGAGGGCTTCCCCCTCCTCGTACGCGTCGTCGTTGAGCGCGTCGGCGTCCGCCTGGTCCTGCTCGGCGACCGCGGCCAGCGCGTCGCGCTCCCCGTACTCGGTCATGAGGAAGGCCATCAGCTCCCGGCCTTCGGCTTCGCCGAGGCCCACGGCGGTGGCGTTGACGAACAGATCGCCGTCAGGACGAATGATCGCGTGCACGCCGTAGTGCTGGAACTCGCTCATGCGAGACCGATCCTCTCACGCACTGCCTCTACACCCCTTGTGAGCACAGAGGAACTGACATCTTCGCCTGTCCACATTGGAACGATGCGGACGTTGCAATTGTAGAGATTGGCTACCGCCGTTTTGGACAGCTTCTCGCCTGCTTCGTCACCGTCTTGCAGAACGATGACTTCTTCGTAGCCCTCGAAGCAGTGCGACCACCACGAGCACCACTTGTTGGCCCCGGAGATGCCGATGCTCGGCAGCCCGACCACGTGAGTAGCCACATGCCGGTCAAGCTCGCCTTCGGTGATGCCGAGCCGCGGGGAGTCCTCGCTGAACGCGTCCACCCCGAACAGCTTCGCCGTGCTGCCGGTCTCACCGATGTACTTCGGGTGCCCTTCAGCCTGATGGTCGTGGTCGGCCATGCACCGGAACTTCAAGTCGAGCACCCCGCCGGGCGACAGGTACGGGATGCACAGCCACCCTTGCTGACGCTCGTGGCCTGGCAACGGGTCGAGCACCACGCCCAACCCGCATGCGCGGGCGACCGCCTCAGAAATTCCACGACCGTCCAAATACTCCGCTGCTGCGCTTACGCTCGCCGCGTACCGGGATGCCGCTTGTGCCAGTGATTCTTTCCGCTTCGGCGAGGGCAGACTGAAAGTCTGACTGGTCCCCATAGAGCATCAACAGTCCGATCGCGTCTTCGGCCCGATCGGTGCACCCGACCCAGCAGTGAAACCGGTTGGCCTGGAAGGAGACGGTGGCGCTCGGTGCCGAGTCCTCGTGGAACGGACACTTCATCTTCAGCCACGTGCCCGAGCCGCGGTGAGGGATCTCCGCACCGAACTCCTCCAGGATGGGGACGATGTCGAAGACCGGCGTTTCCCGCTGTCCCCGCTTCCCCTGTCGTGTCATAGCGCGCCGTTCTCCAGTGGGGGTAGGCCGAGTATCCGGCGGGCAGGTGGGTCACGCAGGTACTCGACCGCGCGCAGCAGCACCTCCACCGCGTCACGCCACCTGCCCAGGATCCCGTTGCAGGTGCCGCACAGCAGTCCGCGGACACAGCGCCCGCACGAGGTCTTGCCCGAGCAGCACGAGTGATCGTGATCGACGGCCTTCGCCTTGTACCGGCGGCAGATCCAGCACTTGCCGCCCTGCGCAACGAACAGCTTCTCCCAGTCGCCAGGGGCAAGGCCGTAGGTGGCCACCACGCGCCGCTCCTTCGCCGCCGAGCGGCGCAGCAGCTTCACGGCACGGTTGTGGGTGGCGCACCTCGGCCCTGGATGCGGGGCTGGGCGTCGCGTGGCCACACCGTCACGGATGCAGTCCTTGCAGACGCCCAGCCCCTGCCCCTTCAGGTCAGAGCTGGACACTCGGGTTGACGGTGAGCTTCGCCCAGGAGGTGGGCGGCTTGATGCCGACGGTGTTCAGCACCTCGATCAGCTCGGCCTTCGTCAGCCCGCCGGGGGCCGGGGAGACGCCACCGCCGGGGGCGGTGACCAGCTTGCCCACCGCTTCCTTGATGTCCTTCACGATGGCCAGCGCCTCGGCCGCGTCGGTCGCCGCGTTCGCCGAGTGCTCGGCCGCTTCCGCCGAGCGCAGGTCGATGTAGCGGAACACCTCCTCCAGCGTCGGCGTGCCGTCCCAGGCGTTCGTGATGCGGTCGGTCAGCTTCATGTCGTCCTCTTCCTTGCCCAGCAGGGCAGCCAGTTCTTCGATCGATCCGCGGTAGAAGTTGAGGTCCACGTGCGCGCCGTAGCCGGACACACGGCCCGTGCCCGTGAACTGGACGATCTCGACGAGGATGCCGCCGCGGTTGTCGTCCCAGACGTAGCCGGGCACCCGGTCCAGCGCGTCCTGGAACTCCCGCCAGTCACGATCGGCGTACCAGGACTTCCAGTGCCCGCGGACCTTGACCTTCAACGGCGTCAGGTCGGGTGAACCCACCTTCTGCCAGTAGAAGTTCGGGAAGTACACGAGCGGTGTGTACCTGCCCGCGTCCCACAGCCTGTTGTGCGCGGCCCAAGTCTCAGCCCAGCCGCCCGAGCCCTCTTCCACGTCCACAATGGACGAGTCGTAGCGGTCGCCCACCACCCCGATGTGGACGTCCACCGTCTGCGCCCAGTTGGGCCGCAGGTAGAAGTACGGGACGACGATCGCCCCGGCCCGCTCGGCCGCGTCCGCCTGGGCGTGGAAGAACGCGTTCACGAACGTGCCGTCGTTGGTCAGGATGAACACGGCACCGATGCCGTTCTCCCGCACCACCCGCTCGACGTCCATCGTCGACTGGTGGTTCGAGATGTCCATGATCTTGACGCCGGGCATCAGTCCTCTTCTCCGAACTCGCGGTCCGTGGTGGTGACGAGGAACCGAGCCACGCGCTCGGCGCGCTCGGGGGACATGCCCGCCTCGTAGAGCAGGTTGCCGAGTGCGGCGGTATCGCCCTCGGTCTCGTCGAAGCCGGTCTTCATGAATGCCTCCATTCGGGGGCCCAGGTGGGATTGGTTACCTGCATGGTCGAGAAGTCCATGCGCAGCTCGGCGCGGACAGCGAGCCCGCTCGGGTCGACCGGGCCGAACCGGTTTTTCACGACCGACACGAACGCCTGGCCTTCCTGCCCGCCGCGGCTGATCGTGAGTGCCAGGCTCGGTTTCTTGCCGACCTTGTAGCGGAGGCCCGAGAGGGGGACCACGCGGTCCCCGTCCTCGTAGTCGCCGCCCACGTGGTGCAGCACGTGCACCGCCGCGCCGGTCTGCCGACCGAGGATGGTCAGGTCGTCCATTGCTCGGGACAGTTCGGCCGCCGAGTCTTCGTCTGCCACGTCGGACAGGTTGTCCACCACCACCAGGTGCGGCCAGTCGCCGTGGGCTTCGGCGTACGCCCACACGTGCTGTGCGATGTCCTCTGTGGACGCAGCAGACGGGTAGGTGAACGTCAGCCACGGCACAGCCCTGGCCGCCTGGAGCGCAAGATCGGTCTTGCCGAGCACGGCTTGCTCGGCGGTTGCCGTGTCGCACGCGGTGGCCATCTGCACCAGCCGGGTTCCCACGGTCAGCTCGTCCCCGTCCAGCGAGACGTACAGGGTGGGCACCTGCATGTGCACGGCCAGCGCCAGCGCCAGCACCGACTTCCCGGTGCCGGGCGCGGCGGCGGTCAGGTGGAGTTGTCCTCGGCGGAAGACGATCTTCTTCTTGGCGAAGCTGTCCCACACGGTCGGCAGGGCTTGGCCTGCGTCAGTCCGCTTGCGGACTACCTGTGTGGCTGAGAGCACTCAGCTCACTTGATCCACTCGGGTTCGCACTTGCCGTTCGCGTTCTTCGGGAGCGGGCAGAACCAGGCAGCCCACGGCCCCTTGGCCCCGGTGCCGGTGACGTGCTTCCGCTCGCCGTGCGCGCACATCGGCGCACCCGACGGGGCTCCCTGCTGCGGCGCGGACGGCTGCCAGCCCTGCTGCTGTGGGGCCTGGTGGCCGGGCGGGGGAACCTGCGGCCAGCCCTGTGGGGTCTGCTGCTGGCCCGGCGGGATGAACTGCTGCTGCGCCTGCTGGTCGGGGGCCGCCCACTGCGGGGCGGCCTGGCCGTTCACCTGCGGCAGCTGACCGGGCTGCTGCTGGTACTGCTGCGGGGGAGCGGGAGGCGGTCCGGCGAGCTGGCCGACGGCGTCCGTGGCCTGCACCACGCCCTGCACGAACTCGTCGTAGTTGTCGGACTCGACCTCGAAGTACCCGTACTCCACGGTGGGGATACGGGCGCTGAACTTCAGCACTTCACTTCCTTTTCCTCAGAGGGCAAAGCGGCAGTGCGCCTTGACGCTGCACCAGTTGCAGTCGTCGGACACACGAGGGAGGTAGAAGCCCTGGGCTTCCATGACGGCGGCCTGCTCGTAGGCGAAGGCCAGCTTGTGTTCGTCCCAGCCGTAGAAGACTGGGAGATCGGCTTTGCCCTGGCGGGCGTGGTAGTAGGAGCCCCACGTGGCGTTGACGCCACGCTTCTGGAGCGCCACCAGGTAGCCGGGCAGCTGGATCGTGACCCGCTTGCGCGACCACGTCTTGATGTCGACCACACCAAGGTTGCCGTTGATGTCGTAGTACACCCGGTCCAGATAGCCCTTCTCCTGGACTTGGCCGACCCGGTACGTCACCTCGTACTCGACGCCCACAGTGTTGCCGTTGGCGTCCTGTGGGAGGTCTTGGGCGATGACCCAGTCATTGCTGCCCGCCCACTTCGCGTACTTCTCGATCAGCTCGGGTCCGAGAACGTCCCGCCAGTACGGGATGTCCTCCTTGTTCGGCTTCTCCTTGGTGGCCCGGCCCGAGGTGGTGAACTTGTCGCGGGCGACGCCGTACTTCTCCTCTTCCTCGGCGATGGCTGCTTCGAGGAAGTCCGGCCACTGGCCGATGAGGGCGTCCCGTTCGGACTGGTGCTCGGCGAGATCGAAGGGTTCGGTCCAGGAGTGAAAGGCCTTGCCGCCGACCCGTGCCACGCCCGGCTGGTCCGGCACCTTCTCTACGCGCTTCAGGCGGTACTTCTCGCCACACGAGGCGTAGTCCTCGTACGCGCTGTGCGACCAGCGCCTAGTGATGGTACTCAACCGGTGGAGGGGCCGCCCTCGTTCACCGGGGTGGACAACTTGCGCTGACTGGGCCAGCCGTCGATCGGCTCGTCGGTGATGCACGCGGGTTCTTGCCAGCAGCCGTTCGAGCAGCTGGCCCGTGGGCCCTTGCCGTTGACGAACAGCCAGTACGCGCAGCCGGACAGGTCTTCCTCCATGAGGAGGTCCAAGGGCTTCTCGTTCGCCCCGACCCACACACCCCGGTCGTTCTGGCGCATTGCCGGTTTCCCATCCTTGCCCTGCGTGAGCGTGGCGGGGTCCTGGCACTGACCGCCCCGGCGGTGCCGGTCGAACGTCTTGGGGCTGCTGAACGTGCGGTGGCAGTCCCGCGCCGAGCAGTGGCACATGACCGAGCCCGTCCAGATGGTCGAGCACCCGCGGCAGGTGTGGTTCACGCAGGCCTCCGGGGTTCCCGCAGCGCCAACCAGAGCGCGAAGCCGGTCAGCACGGCGCAGCCCAGCACCAGCAGCAGCGTCTGAAACTGCGCGGTCGTCAGGTGGTTCATCGGCCCGCCACCAGGTCCAGGTTCATCAGTCCGGCGTCCAGCAGCACCAAGTCCGCGCCGCTGTCCAGCGCCCGCGCGACCCGGCCGTGCACGTAGTCCGCGGCTTCCGGCAGGCAGACCAGCATGGCGCTGTGCCGCGCCGCCCAGCGTTCGACGGCCACCTTCGGTGCGCCGCGCCCGGCCTGCAAGACCATCGCCGCGAGCGGCGGGATCTCCTTGCTGAGGGCAACCAGCTTCTTGGTCACCACGGACCACGGGTCCCCCTCGGCGTACAGCTCTGCGCGCTCGGCTGTTTCGTCAACGAGCTTCGCGACGGGTGACCCGGCGCGCAGGTGCAGGGTGATCATGCCCTCCCCCTCTCGTGTTGATGTTGGATAAAGCAACATGTTCGCCCCAACTTAGCACACGTGGAGCCCCGCTACGCGGGGACACCTCTCGCCTTCCTGATCACGGTCTTGATGGTCGGAACGAGCTGGTCCAACACGGCCAGCTCGCGCTCTCCCGCCCCTGCGGGAAGTGCGACATCCAGGACGTCGCCCGACAGGGTGAACGTCAACTGGAACGTGTTGGCATCACGTTGCTCGCACATAGAACCCCCATTGCGTGTTGCGCGATATTCGCCTATCTAATCGATCGACGCCGTTTCAGGGGGCGTTACTTCGTCACCCGATCGGACTACTCAGCGTCACTGTACGTGAGATTCGTCGTCACTTGGAGTATGTGACGTAAGTCTCAGTTTGGCCATCGTTTAATCGCTTGACCTGTGGTGACGTCAGTCGATCGCCGCAGGATTGCGGCAAGCCGCAGCCTGACATGCCGCTGCGAGTGCGTCAAGTGAGGTCGACTCATGCGCGCAGTGACTGCACCCTGTCGCTACGCTTCGAGCGCAGCGAGACGGCAACCTGATACTTGTCCATGCTTACTAACCGCTGTTTAGTTAAGGGCTGAAGGCCCCCTATAACAGACGATTAGCTGTGGTAGTGGTTAACCTACTGGGTAGTAGATTAAAGAAGTCTGCGAATCCATGTATCAGGAGCCAGGGTGCGCACTCCTCTCAGGAGCCGAGGAAGTAGTGCACTCACTGCGCGCGAGCGCGCGAGGCCAGTTCGGTACGCGTGGCGGACACGCTGCGTGGTGGCTTGACCCGATTGGCGTAGGTCATCTAAGTTGGGTTGATGATGTTGATGAACCCAACTTTGGAGGTGTCGTGAAGCGAACGACGTATGCAGTCCGCGGGACGAGCTTCACGCCACCCGGCCAGCTGCCCGAGGGGCTGAGCGTGCAGGAGATGGAGCACGACGTGGTCGACCTGGTGGTGATCCGCTCGGTGGCGGGAACCAGTGTGCTGGCCGTCCGCGAGGACGCGACCACCAGCGGGCGCGTGCTACTCGAACTGGAGATGGACGAGGGTGACCACGAAGGCGTCGGCAGCGGGCTGTTCGACGACGCAGCGCTTCGCCAGCTGCGCGACGTGCTGATCGCCCGCTTCGGCGACGGCCGCCCGCGGCGGGTGCTCAAGGACATCAGTGGTTTCCGCACCGAATGGCGCTGGTTCGAGGCGAAGCCGGACCTGTTCACCTACCAGACGACCTGGGCTGAGGCGCAGGCGGAAGCGCGCGGCGACGGTGACGCCGCGATCAACTGGACGCTGGCGCAGATCCGCTCCGAGAACCCCGGTTGCCAGCTGGTCGACGTCACGAACGAGCACCCCGAGGTGAACCGCTGATGGACCGCCTTACCCGGTACGCGCCGCGCACGTTCGCGTGCGACGACGGCACTGTGCAGGTGTCCGTGACGCTGGACGGCACGGTCAAGCTCTCGATCCGCCAGCTGACCGGCGAGGTAGCCGCTGTGGAGATGTCCGCGGACCGCTCCCGCGAGGTGTGCCAGGGCATTCGCGCGAAGGGGCAGGCAGCGGAGAAGGAGGCTGGGTCCAGGTGACGGTCTCGACGATGCACTACCTCACGCAGGAGGCGGCTCGGGCGCTCAGGAAGTACCGGTGCGCCCAGCTCGGCCTGGAACTCACGCGGCGGCGCACCAGCGCCAACGACATCCGATGGGAGGTGAAGTTCAGGTGATCCCCTTCAAGGGCGACGGACACGAAGAGTGCCGCGTGGCGTACCGCAAGACGACCGCCATTGCCGCTCAGTTCATCCGCAAGTCGGAGACGTGGGAGCGCATCGCGCGCCGACGCGCCGAGCTGCTGGCGCAGGGTGCCTGGGATCTGCGGGTGCAGCAGCGGATCGTGCCCCTGCTGACCGCGGCACTGGAGGACCGCAACCGGGCCTACGACCTGCTGTACCGCGGGCTCGAAGAGAGGTGGGGGAGGAAGAAGACTCGTCGCTTCCTGGAAATGCTGGGGAAGCGGGAAACGGCCAATCCGGACGGGTCCGGCAGGGAGATGTCGCAAGCGTGGCGTGCAGCGTTCGACGGCGTGATCTACCGCGAGGTGGACAACGGCGTGGAGTTCTGGCGACCTTCCGTGCAAGGTGCAGGTGAAGCAGGCTGGATGATGTGCGGGTCGCAGTTCACTGACCTGCGTGCTGTGCGGCGGTCCCGTGGCCACCTGGAAAAGGTCGCATCCCCTGACTGCTGGAACTGCAATGCGATGGGCTGCATGAGCTGCGCGACCGGCAACCGGACGACCGGCGAATGCCGTATCGACTGCCCGGTGTGCTGCGGATGACCACCAAGGCCAGGTGGACCCTGGATGGCGTATGCCTTGATTGCCGCGAGAAGCCGCGCGTGCGGATGGGACGGTGCGATCCATGCGCCACCATCAAAAAGCGGGGACAACCACGCTTGTCGTCCACCCGCTATGACTGGGTGGTGGTAGAGCGCATTCTGCGGGGACGCGATGCTGGGAGGAGGCCAGCTCGGCTGGAGAAAATCGAAGTAGTTCGTCTCTTGCTGCGCTCTGGTGACCCGATCAAGAGTCATCCCGCAACCGAGCGGATGGACCCCGCCACTCTCCAGAAGTGGGTAGGCATGTTCCGAGCAGAGGCACTGGCGGTAGGCCTGGAGATGCCGTTGCGCTTCTTTGTTTCGGTACCCGAGCTTGCGCCAGAACTTGCGCTGGTCGACTGACCGGCACTTCAAAGCCCCCGCGGCCCCGCGGGGGCTTTGCTGTATTCAGGGCCCGGCTACCCAAATCACGTTCTCGTCGTCGCCAGCACGTGCGGCACGCAGACGGAAGCCGTTCGGGTCGGTGTAGTCGTAGTACAACTTCATGTCGAGGCTACGAAGCTTGTCGAGGAACTGGTCGAGCTTCTGTGTGGCGTTGGCGTCCAGCTCGACGCCTTGACGACGCTGGGTGTACTCAAGCAGTCGCTTGTAGACGTAGGTGGATGCGTGGTCGGCGCGAATCCCGTTGCCGCCTGACCGCTGAAGAAACCAGTTCTCGGGCCAGTACCGTTTCCAGCCTGCGTCAGTTTTCGTGCCCTTGCGATGTCGCTGCAACTTCGCCGAGACCGCCTGCGAGGTGGTGCCACACATCTCGGCGATGCGAGCCTGGGTCATGCCGGTCGCCAGCATGGCCTCAATGTCTTCGCCGCTGGGTAACACGCTCTGGCGCCCGCCTGCCCGGCCGCGCCGGGCACCGGTTGCCTGGCCTTCCATGCTCTCTCCCTCGTCGTGGTGTGGACCCATGGTACACACGATGTTGGGTCGAACAGCAATCGAACAGGCGTTGTGTTTGCAGATCAGGGGTGAGGGGAGCTAAGTTGTGGTCACATCGCCCCAGGTTGGGTAGAGCAACGATGTACCACGAGAACTACACGCTCCAGCTGCCCGGCGCGCTCGAGCGCGGCGTGCTGGTCGGCTCCGCGGGCGACGGCCGCAACGCCTCCGCGTCCCGCGACGACCTGGCGCTCGCCGCCGCCGTCGTGCTGACCACCGACGGCCACGAGAACACCGCCTACGAGCTGACCGGGCCGAGCGCGTGGACGTTCGCCGAGCTGGCCGACCTCGCGAGCCGGAAGACCGGGAAACCCCTGGCGTACCGGAACGTCAGCGACGAGGAGTACGTCGCCGGGCTGACCGCCGCGGGGTTCCCGGCGTTCGTCGCGGAGATCTTCGCCGACATCCACGCGGGCATCCGCACGGGCGTGCTCGCCGAGGTCCGGCCGGACCTGGAGAAGCTGATCGGCCGCCCGGCGACGCCCGTCGCGGACGCCGTCAGCGCGAGCTGACCACCAGCGCCGCGTCCAGGTCCGCGTGCGCCTCGGGGTGCTCCTCCCACCAGCGCGCGTAACCGGGGTTGCGCGGCAGGATCGACCGGTAGGCGCGGGCCGCGCACGCGAACACGTCGTGCGCGCGCCCAGCGGCCGGGCCCTCCCGCCGGGTCGCCACCAGCAGGTCGGTCTTCAGCGGAGCGCCCCGCAGCGGCCGGATCACGATGCCGTCGCCGCTGCGCGACGGGGCCGCCGCGAACGACACCGCCCCGCCCGCCACCAGCGTGCGGGCCGTGCCCGCCTCGTTGACGTGGTGCGCCAGCCGGGGCGTGAACCCGGCGTCCGCGCAGGCCTGGAAGATCTGCACGCGCTGGCCGATCTGCTCGGCGGGCGGCGCCACCCAGTCGCGGTCGGCGAGCTGCGCGAGGTCGACCTCCTCCTGCTCCCCCAACGGGTCCCAGTCCGGCAGCGCCACGAACTGCGGCTCGGTCACGAGCGTGCGCACCTCGATCCCGCGCAGCTCCCGCTGCTCCATCCCCTCGAACCGGTCGAATACCGCGAGCTGCACCTGGCCCGCGGCCAGCAGCTCCAGCAGCTCCGAGGACCCGGACGTGATCTCCGAGCGCACCTCCGAGCACGGTATGACCTTGCGCAGCTCCTCCACGAACGTCCCGAAGAACAGCAGCGGCACCCCGCCGACGATCAACGGTCCGCGCGCCGGGTCGCGGGTGCGTTCGCGCGCGGAGCTGAGCAGCTGGCCCACCTCGTCCAGCACCAGCCGCGCGGTGCCGACCACCTGCCGTCCGAGGTCCGTCGGCACGCTGCCGCCGGACGTGCGCTCGAACAACTGGCCGCCGATGATGCGCTCCACGGTCCGCAGTTGCGCGCTCATCGCGGGTTGGGTCAGTCCGAGCCGGGTCGCGGCCTTCGTGACACTGCCTTCTTCGGCGATCGCGCAGACCGCTCGCAGGTGGCGTAACTCCAAGTCGGGCATAACGCTCTTGTATCCCCCTTTGCTATGAGCCGCCACCCGTCGAACGGGTCATAGTTCGGGGTAGACCGAAGAGGTGGACGCGGGGTGACCCCCCTGCGCCACCGAGCCACGGGGGTGTGCGGCGCTACGCCTGCGCTGCCGGGCCCACCCCCGACCGGGGGCCGGTCGGTGCCGAGTGCGGACCGGCACCGGCCGGCCCGCGGACTCAGAGGGGGACGGCGGCCCCGGTGACGACCACCCGCGGGTCGTCCGGCCGGACGTCGACGAGGAGTTCGCTCGGCCGTCCCATGTCCACGCCCTGGTGCAGCACCAGCGCCCGCGGCGCGGTCACCAGCCCCAGTTCCCGCAGGTAGCCGCCGAACGCGGCCGCGGCGGCCCCCGTGGCGGCGTCCTCCACTACTCCGCCCACCGGGAACGGCTCGCGCACGTCGAACACGTCCTCGGCCCGCTGGTGGAACAGGTGCGCGGTGATCAGCCCTGCCGACCGCAGCACGTCCGCGAGCGCGTCGAAGTCGTAGTCCAGCTTCGCCAGCCGCTCCCGGCTGCCGACCCCGACCACGAGGTGCCCCGCGCCGCCGCGGGCCACGTGCACCGGCCACGCCAGGTCCGAGGCGTCCCAGCGCAACGCCCGCAGCGCGCGGTCCACCAGGTCGGGGGAGGCGGGCTGGGAGGAGGTCGGCACGCTGGTGAGGCTCGCGGTGCCCGCGCCGGTGGTCAGCTCGATCCGGCCCGCGGGCGTGTCGAACACCAGCGGTCCCGCGCCGATCCGCTCGCCGAGCGCGACCGCCGTGGCGATGGTCGCGTGGCCGCAGAACGGCACCTCCACCAGCGGGCTGAAGTAGCGCGCCGTGAACGTCCTCGGCTCCGCGCCGGGCAGCACGAAGGCCGTCTCCGAATACCCGACCTCGGCCGCGATGGCGAGCATCGCGGCGTCGTCCAACCCGCTCGCGTCCAGCACGACCCCGGCCCGGTTGCCGCCGTCGGGATCGACGCTGAACGCCGTGTACCTCAGGATCTCCGTCATGGGACCAGCATCTCCACCAGCGGGGATCGAGTCCAACGATGACAACCGATGCGCCCCATCGCTACCGTCGATGCATGGAGACCCGGCTCCTCCGGACCCTGCTGGTGCTGGCCAGGACGGGCAGCTTCACCGCGACGGCGGCCGAGCTGCACCTGGTGCAGTCGACCGTCACCACCCACGTCAAGACCCTCGAACGCCAGCTCGGCGCGCGGCTGTTCGACCGGCTCCCGACCGGGGCGAAGCTGACGGAGGCGGGGGAGCGGGCGCTGGCCGCGGCCCTGGACGTCCTGGCGGCCGAGCAGCGGCTGCTTGACACCGCCAAGGGCGTGCTGGAGGTCTCCGGCGACGTCCGCCTCGGCGCGCCGGAGTCCATGTGCGCCTACCGCCTGCCCACGATCATCGCCGACCTGGCCGACCGCCGACCTGGCGTGACGGTGCACCTCACGCCGGTCGGCACCCGCCAAGCCCTCGACGCCGTCCACGACGGCGTGGTCGACCTCGCACTCGTGCTGGAGGACGACCCGCCCGCGACCACCCTCACCGCGGTCCCCGTGGGCACCGAGCGCATCGACCTCGTCGCCGCGCCGGGCCACCCGGACACCGGCCGGTACTTCCTCCTCGAGGAGGGCTGCTCGTACACGGACCGCTTCGCCCGCGACCTGCCCGACGTCCACCCGACCCGGTTCGGCAGCATCGAGGCCGCCCGCTCCTGCGTGGTGGCGGGCCTCGGGCTGTCCGTGCTGCCCCGGATCTCGGTGGCCGACCAGTTGGCCGCGGGCGCGCTGCGCAGCGTCGCCGAACTCCCGGCGTCGACCCTGTTCCTGGTCACCGACCCCCGCCGCACGGAGAGCGCCGCGGTGCGCGTCGTCCGCGAGGCCCTGCGTCAGGCGTCGGGGTAGCCGACGTAGACGTGCACGAGCCGCCCGGCCTGGGTCGGGTCGACCTCGCTGTGGTCGTGCACCAGCCCGATCTTCGCCATCACCCGGCCCGAGGCGTCGTTGCCGTCCTGGAACTGCGCCACGACCCGGCGCACCCCGTGCTGCTCGAACGACTCCCGCCGCACCGCGCCCGCCATCTCGGTCGCGAGCCCGCGCCCCCACGCCGCGGGCGCCACCCAGTAGCCGATCTCGATCGACTCGATGGTCCGGTGCGTCATCGACGCGATCCCGAGGAACTCCCCGGTCCCGCCGTCGAGCGCCGCCCGCCAGCCGTACCCGTAGCGCCGCCAGTGGGCGAGCACCGAGCGGTGCCGGTCGGTGGCGTACTCCCGGTTCCACGGCTTCCCGTCGACGATGTGCCGGACGACCCGCTCGTCGCTCGCCAGCACCAGCAGTTCGACCAGGTGCTCCTCGCGCCAGCGGACCAGCGACAACCGCGCCGTCGTGAGAGGGGTGTCCATGCCGGACATGATCCCCCGGAAGGTCAGCCCAGGCCCGCCAGCATGCCCTCGCACGAGCGCACGACCACGGTCGCGGCCCGCCGCTGGTCCTGGTCGAGCACCGGGTTGGCGGCCTGCTCGCGCCACTTCGCCAGCAGGTCGGCGATCAGGTAGCGCTGCTCGGTCTCGTCGACCTCCTCCTCCAGCCCCAGCCGCGCCTGCACGGCCGTGCCGAGCCCGCCGACGATCCGCGACGCCTCGGGCTCCAGCGCGCCGGGCAGCCGCGTGCGGCCGCCCTGCAACGCGGCCAGCAGCCGCAGCTCGCGCACGTCGTGCGCGCTCGCGACGATCCGCTCCAGGTCCATCACGATCTTGCGGGCGGCGGGTTTCGGCTCCGCGCGCAGCACCACGTCCAGCGCCAGCAGCGCGGACCGGGCCTTGAGCACCTCGCGGCGCTCGGTGAAGTACTGGCTGATCGAGTCGCGCAGCTCGCCGAGCCCGCTGCGCTGCACCAGCTGCGTGACCAGCTTGACCTGCGTGTCGAAGCCCTGCCGGACCAGCGTGGCGCTCAGCCGCACGCCGAAGATGCCGTACCGCTCCAGCAGCGCCTGCCGCACCGACGGGTCCAGCGCGACCGGGAAGTCGCCGCCGACGAACCGGTCCGCCGACAGCAGGTGGTCCTCCAGTTCGGCGCGCGGCAACGCCGCCAGCGCGGCGAGCGCGGTGAACTCCTCCGGCCGCATCGTGCGGGCCGCCACCGCGATCAGGCCCGCGACCGCCACCACGTTCTGGCACAGCGGCCCCACCCGCGCCTCGCGCCGGTAGCGGCGGGCGATCTGCTTGGTCGACGACAGCGCGTCGATCCGGCCCGCGCCGATCTCGTCGGCCTTCGCCAGCACCACCACGGTGTTGATCGGCGACGACCGGGAGATCGGGTTGTCGTGCGCGGCCTGGAGGTACTTGAGGTCCACGTCCTGGAGGTGCCGCATCAGGTACAGCACCGCGTCCGCCTCGCGGTACACCTGGTCGCTGGTGGCGGTGGCGGGCGTGTCGATGATCGTCGCGTCGCGCAGCGACCGGGTCGGCCAGTCCACGATCAGCCGGTCGACCTGGTCCCACATGCCGATCTCGACGTGCGCCTTGCCGTCGCGCGTCACCACCGGCACCTCCTGCGGGCCGCTGGGCGTGAACGCGGTCGCCCGCGCCCGCACGCCGTCGCGGTACCAGGTGAAGCCGGTCGCGGGCGTGAACTCCTCGCCGATGAGCGCGTTGACCACGGTGGACTTGCCGATCCGCGGCGACCCCGCGACGGCGATCCGCACCGGCTCCTCCATCCGGGCCAGCTGGTTGCGCAGCCACCCCGTGGCGCGCGGGCTGTCCCGGTAGACGATCAGGGCCTCGGTGAGCAGCGCGACGACCTTGGCGTGGAGGGTCACGCCGAGATCCCCAGCGCCACCTGGGACCCGCCGAGCACCTGGACCCGCTTGTACAGCTCCACCAGCTTGTCCAGGTCCTGCCGCACCTCGACGGCCCGGCGCTCGCGCTTGCTCGCGTCGTCCTGCACGGCCCGCCGCGCGCTGCGCGCCGACTCCAGCAGCGTCTCCTGCAACTCCTCGGCCAGCGTGCTGAAGTGGTTGCGCAGGCTGCGCTGCACGTGCCGCGCGGCGTCCCGGCAGTCCTTGCTGAACTTGATGAAGAAGTCGTCCACGTGCCGCTGGGCGGCGTTCTTCGCGGCGGCCTGGCGGCGCTTGAGCCGGGCGTCGCCCTCGTCCTTGATGCTCTTGCCGCCGAACAGCGCGCCCGCGCCGAGCGACACCACGTTGATCAGCGGCATCCCGGCGAGGCTGGTGACGAGGCCGAACATCAGCACGCCGCCGTAGGAGCCGCGCAGACCGGTGAACAGCTTCTGGCTGATGGTGAACTTCTCGATGTTCGGCCGCTCGATCGCGGTGATCCGCTCCAGCACGTCCTCCGGGAAGATCGAGCCGGGCAGCAGGTCCTCGCGGTAGACGGGGAAGCTCTTGGCGACCTTCTCCGCGACCCACTCCGACCGGTCGAGCAGCCAGGCGAAGTTCTTCGCGCCCGCCTCGGTGAGGTTGTCCTCCAGCCACTGCTCGAACGAGTCCCAGCCCTTGGCCGGGTCGGCCTCGTCGAACGTCTTGTCGACCTCGCGGAGGATCTTGCGGGTCCGGTCGCGCAGGTCGAACTCGATGTCGGACACCAGGTCCGCCATCTCGTCGGCCAGCACGGTCTGCCAGCGCGCCGAGCGCCGCCGCAGCTCGTCCACCCGCCGCTGGGCCTCGTGCAGGGCCCCGATGGTGTCCTCGGTGCGCTTGGTGTTCTGCACGGTCAGCTCCTGCCGCAGCGGCGCGACGAGCTGCTGGATCGCCGACGCCGACGACACGGCCACCACCCGGCGGGCGAGCTGGTCGGCGGCGGACACGATGTCGCGCTGCACGCACGCGAGCAGGTCGGGGAAGCCGGACTCGGCGTTGAGGACCTGGTCGCCGGTCTGCGCGGCCCGCAGCCGCAGCGCGGACGACACCGCGAACACCTTCGCGCTCACGCCCGCGCGGGCGAGCTGCGCCTGGTTGGTCTCCAGCACCCGCCGCCACTGCGGGCAGATGTCGGTCTTGGTGAGCACCACGGTCACGTTGGGGCAGTTCGTCATGACCTGCTTGAGCAGGTCCAGCTCGGTGGCGGTCAGCTCGCTGGTCGCGTCGGACACCAGCAGCACGGCGTCGGCCTGCATCAGGGCGGCGAACGTGCTCGCGGTGTGCGCGGACCGCAGGTCGCCGACGCCGGGGGTGTCGATCAGCACGAGCCCGGACGTGAGCAGCGCGCGCGGGATGCCGACCTCGGCCCGGACGACCTCGCCGGAGTTGCCGGAGCTGACCTCCTTGGCGACCTGGTCGATCGCCACGGGCACGCGCTCGGTCGGGTTCTCGTGGACCGCGCGCCGGGCCGCCGAGCTGCGCACGAGCGCCGCCGACGGTGTCTCGGCGTGCTGCACGAAGGTGGGGACGGTGGTCGTGATGTCGTCGCCCACCGCGCAGACGGGGGCGTTCACCAGGGCGTTGACCAGTTGGCTCTTGCCCTGCTTCGCCTCGCCGATCACCAGGACTCTGAGCTTCGGATCCAGTTGTCGGGCCCGCTTCTCGCGCAACCGTTCCGCCAGGTCGGGGCGGTTGTGCGTCGTGCAAGCCCCGATCGTTTCGTCGAGCACGTCGAGCCAGGGGGCGGCCATCACCCGACAGAGTGTGCCGTGTTCACCCTCCTGGGTGAAAGGGAGAGGGTGGGGGGGGGGGGGTGGGAGCGCCCGCCACCCCCCCGCGCTCCCGAAGAGAAAAAC